>NZ_JBIIVN010000080.1:0-11278 GCF_044339385.1 Collimonas sp.
AGCAAGAAGTGGACGATGCCATTGCGGGACTGGAAGGGAGCACTTAACCGCTTCACTATCCAGTTTGAAGAACGGATGAAGCCGAATTAAACGAAATTCCGTTTACACAAAATCCAGCACACCCTCAGCGCCAAGCGCGCAGGCTGTCTGAGCTGCGCACCGACAATGCATTCAACATACACAAGATCATGACAACACTTTCCAGTTCCTCTTCCGGTTCTTCATCGCGTACTTTGTCTCTTGCCCGCAGCATGTCAGGCCTAAAGAACTACCTCGGCCTGATCGGCGCGTTGTTGGCGATGTGCGTGCTGTTTTCCTTCCTGAGCGAAAACTTTCTTACGCTCGCCACGTTTACAACGCTATCCAACGATATCCCGACGCTGGTGGTGATGGCCGTCGGCATGACGTTCGTACTGATCATTGGCGGCATCGATCTTTCAGTCGGTTCGGTAATGGCGCTGGCGGCATCGGTGTTGTCGATGGCGATGGTGCGCTGGGGCTGGCCCTTGTTCGGCGCCGCTGTGCTGGCGGTGCTGGTGGCCAGTTTGTGCGGCATGGTGACCGGCGTGATTTCGGTCGGCTGGCGAATCCCCGCGTTCATCGTCTCGCTGGGGGTGTTGGAAATGGCGCGTGGCCTGGCCTATCAGGTGACGAATTCGCGCACCGAATACATCGGCAGCGCCGTCGATGGCATCAGCTCGCCGATCCTGCTCGGCATGTCGCCGGCTTTTCTGTCGGCGATCCTGATCGTCATCATCGGCCATCTGGTGTTGACCAAGACTGTGCTCGGGCGCCACTGGATCGGGATCGGCACCAATGAGGAGGCAGTGCGTCTGGCGGGTATCAATCCGCGCCCGAGCAAGGTACTGGTATTCGCATTGATGGGTTTGCTGTCTGGCGTGGGCGCGTTGTTCCAGGTATCCCGGCTGGAAGCAGCCGATCCCAACGGCGGCGTCGGCCTGGAGTTGCAGGTGATCGCGGCAGTGGTCATCGGCTGCACCAGCCTGATGGGGGGGCGCGGTTCGGTGGTTAGCACTTTTATCGGTGTCTTGATCATCTCGGTGCTGGAAGCCGGGCTGGCGCAAGTCGGGGTCAGTGAGCCGATCAAGCGCATTGTCACCGGCTTGGTGATTGTGGGCGCGGTGGTGCTGGATACTTATCGTCGCCGCGGAGCGCGTTCGCCAGGTTGATGTCAGGTGTATGTCTCACAAAACAGGGTGGCCGAATATTGTGGCGAAATATTATGGTAATTAATATTGTGCCCCTTTAAGGGGTGGGCAATAATGCGCGCCCTCATGAATGTATTTGAGTACTGAGCAAACACTATGGCAACCATCAAGGATGTAGCACGCAAGGCGGGGGTGTCATACACCACGGTGTCGCACGTCCTTAACCAGACCCGCCCGGTCAGCGACGATGCCCGTCACCGCGTGCTGGCGGCGGTGGAGGCGCTGGCCTATGTACCGAGCGCTTTGGCGCGTTCGTTGAAGAGCAAGACCACCGGCAGTATCGGCCTGATCATTCCAAACAATACCAATCCGTATTTTTCAGAAGTTGCGCGTGGCATCGAAGACAGTTGTTATGCGGCTGGTTACAGCGTCATTCTTTGCAACTCTGATGACGATCCGGCCAAGCAGCGCGATTACCTCAACATGCTGCTGACCAAGCGCTGCGACGGTTTGATTGTCGCGACGCTGGCGCAGACAGACGGCGAACTGCTGCGCAAGATGCAGGTGCCGACCGTGCTGCTGGACCGGGCGCCGAAGGATATGGCGATTGACCTGGTGGCGGTCGACAACGTTGCCGGCGGTGCGCTGGCAACGGCGCATCTGCTGGCATTGGGGCGGCGCCGGATTGCCTGTATCGGCGGCTCGGCAGATCTCGATATCTCGCGTGAGCGGATCGCCGGTCTGCGCCAAACCTTGCTCGACGGCGGCATTGCGCTGCCCGACGATTTGCTGGCGTATGCCGATTTCACCAGCGTTGGCGGTTATCTGGCGGCGTGCAGCCTGCTGGCCATGAAGGAGTTGCCGGATGCGATTTTCTGTTGCAACGACCTGATGGCGATTGGCGCGCTGCGCGCGGCGGCCGAACGCGGCGTGGCGGTGCCGGATCAACTGGCGGTGGTCGGTTTCGACGATATCGACCTGGCGCAATTTGTTCATCCGACGCTGACCAGTGTGGCCCAGAATACGCGCCAGCTCGGCCAGTTGACGGCGCAATGTCTGCTGGCGCGGATCGCCGCGCCGGAGCGGCCTTTGCAGCGACAGACGATTGCCCCCGAATTACACATTCGCGACTCGACCGTCAGGTCTTGACGACGATAAACTATAGCGCACTCATCTCGACAAGACTCACATGATCGTCATCATCGGCGGTATTAATATGGACCTGGTATTGCATGTGCCACGCATGCCGCACCCTGGTGAAACCTTATCTGGCGGGCAGTTTCAGACTATCCCGGGCGGTAAGGGGGCTAACCAGGCAGTCGCCTGCGCGCGTCTCAGCGCCGACACTGTCAAGGTGGCGATGATCGCTTGTCTCGGCGACGATGTCTTTGGCGTTGCACTGCGCAGCGCGTTGCGCAGCGATGGTATCGACGACACCCATGTCAGCACGATCAAAGGCGTGGCATCGGGCGTGGCGTCAATCCTGGTCGATGCCAATGGGCAGAACAGCATCGTGCTGGCCGCGGGCGCCAACGACGCGCTCAGTCCGGCCCATATCGATGCCGCACGTACGCTGATGGCGCAATCGCAGATCGTCGTGTTGCAGTTAGAAACGCCGTTGCCAACCATCCGGCATGCGATCAAGCTGGCGCACGATTTAGGTAAAGTTGTCGTACTCAATCCGGCCCCGGCGCAGACACTGCCCACCGATTTGCTGGCACAGGTGCAGTATCTGATTCCTAACGAAATTGAGGCGGCAATGCTGGCCGGGCTGCCTGAAGCCAGTCTCGACAACGACGCCGCGATTGATGCTGCCATCGCAAAATTGCGCGCCGGCGGTTCTGATAACTTGCTGATCACTCTGGGTGCAAAAGGGGTTTACGCGGCACTGTCTTCAGGATCTGTGCATTTTGCTGCACAGCCGGTCACGGCCATCGACACCACCGCCGCCGGCGACACTTTCATCGGCGGCTTCGTCGCAGCGCTGGCAGAAGGGCGCAGCGAAGCCGATGCTATCGCCTTTGCGCAACGCGCTGCGGCATTGAGCGTCGCGCGCATTGGCGCACAAACTTCAATTCCTTATCGTCACGAAGTGGAGGCTTGAGATGAAGAAAAGCCCTTTATTGCATATCGCATTGTCGCGACTGATCGCATCGCTGGGCCACGGCGAAAGCGTGGTGATCGGTGATGCCGGCCTGCCGGTGCCGCCCGGTGTGCCGTTGATCGATCTGGCGCTGACGCGCGGCGTGCCGGGGTTCATGGTGACGCTGGAGACCATCCTGACCGAAATGCAGGTTGAGCATCATGTCCTGGCCGACGAATTGGCGCTGCATAGCCTGCATTTAGCGCGACAGATTGATGCGCTCTGTCTGCCCGACAAGCGCACCCTGTCGCATGCCGACTTTAAGCGCATGACGCATAGCGCCAAAGCGGTGATCCGCAGCGGTGAGTTCACGCCGTATGCCAACATCATCCTGGTTGCCGGTGTTGTCTTTTGATCGTTTTTGTCCGGGGTCTCTGAAAATTCGCCGGCCACAGGTACAATAAAAGCATGGATATATCATTGCCAGAACTGGAATAAGCCATCAATTACTGGCGCCTGCAACGGCCTGCGATAGGTGAGGAATGCGCGTTGTCGCCCGAAGTCAACGCGCTTGCTGACGTGTATGCGTTGATGATCATCAATCACAGCAGCAGCATTGCGCTGGCGGCGATGGGCAATGTGGCCCAGCGCCTGATTGCGGTGTGGCGTCAGCATATGTTGGAACTTGATGCGGCCAAATCAGTGGGCTAAATGACGAGCCTGACGTTTCGGCGCCACTGAGCCCTCATGGTCATTTTTTGCAGCGACCTGTTGCAAATCTGCCTGTTTTGGCGGCTTACCGGCGTAATCGGTGCTTAGCACCGCATTGACCGCGCTTTCGCGCATTCCCTGCAGGCGCAACCACTGTCCGACCAGGCCCGCCAGGCGCTCCAGCGCGATCCGATGGGTGGCATCGGTCTTGCCGTAAAGCCAATCGGAAAACGCCATAAAATTGGCGAACGGCGTCTCACCCAGCAAGATTGGCAACGTATGCGCAAAGCGCCCTGAATTGGCGACCAGATCCCAATAACGCGAGAAACGCTGCAACCGTTGCATCGTTGAAAAATCGATGAGGTTGGTCGCCAGGATGGAGTACGGCGGATGCGGATCGAAGATCAGGCCGAACGGTTCGGTGTGGCGAATGATCGGCGTGCCGCGCAGGCGCTTGAGAATGCCGAACTGGATTTCATGCGGCTGCAGCGCCACCAGCTTATCGAAGCCGCGGGCGAAACTGTCGACGTCTTCACCCGGCAATCCGGCAATCAGATCGACGTGCAAATGCGCGTGCGATTGCTGTATCAGCCAGCGGATGTTTTCTGCCGCTTTCTGGTTGTTTTGCTTGCGGCTGACCAGCGCTTGCACTTCTGGATTGAAGCTTTGGATACCGATTTCAAATTGCAGCGCGCCCGGCGGGAATTGCGTGATCGCGTCCTTCAGCGCATCCGGCAAATGATCCGGCGCCAGCTCGAAGTGAGCAAACACCGGATCATCCGGATTGGCCGCCAGCTTGTCGAGAAAGGACTGCAGGATCTTCAGGCTGGTCTTGACGTTCAGGTTGAAAGTGCGGTCGACAAACTTGAACAGCCGCGCACCGCGTGCATGCAGCGATTCCATCTCCGCCAGGAAGTCGTCAAGCGCGAACGGCCAGGCGCTCTTGTCCAGCGCCGATAAACAGAATTCGCATTTGAAAGGGCAACCGCGCGAGGCTTCCACGTACAGCGTGCGATGGGCGATGTCATGGTCGCTGTACAGGTTGTACGGCAAGGCGATATCAGCCATCGGCGGCTGCACGCCGACATGCACTTTCATCAGCGGCTTCGGTCCATGCAGAATCTGTTTGCACAACTGCGGCAGGGTCACATCGCCCCAGCCGGTCACCAGGTAATCGGCCAGCTGCACGATCTGCTGTTCGGCCGATTCGTAGGACACTTCCGGCCCGCCCAGCACGATCACGATATCGGGAGCGACCCGCTTCAGCATCGCCACCACCTTGGTGGTTTCTTCGATATTCCAGATATAGACGCCGAAGCCGACAATGGTCGTGCCTGTGCTGGCTTTGTGCGCCAGCAGCTTCTCGACGATATCGGTAGTCTTGGCGCCGATCACGAACTCATGCAACTGTGTGGCCTCGCGCAACGCGCCCATGTTGGCTTGCAGGTAACGCAGGCCGAGAGATGCGTGGGAGTAGCGCGCGTTGAGCGTGGACAGCAGAATAGTCATGATTGGCTAACTTGAAATGTGCCGCAGAAACTGCGTGATGGGTCATTTTACGCTTTGGCGTCGGCTCAGGGTCTTTGCTTTGGACGGGCAATTCCCTGAGTATGCCGGCAATTACCTTCGCCAACGCTATTACCATTGAAGGCCTCAGCCAGCATGCTGGCGCCGTGGCATGACGCTGGACGTTAATCTCGTGGCCACGTTACTGTTATAAATTGACTGACTTTCTTGGTAAAACATCATGGCAAAGTACGTTGTAGTCGGGATGGAGTTTGGGGTCGTGCTGCTGATCGGACTGGCAATTTATATGATCAAAAAAAATAAACTGCGGCACCGTGATGGAGCACAAAAGCAGGATTATTGGTCTGTTGCAGATTGCGCGGACATGCGCCGAGAATTTCCTGGTCCGTAACAAGTCTTTTTTGAATTGATCAAAACGCAATCCTGGAAACGTCAGCGTCGTTATTTTTTTGTGATGGTTTCATGACATACAGGAGTGCTGCCGCTGCCTGCCATCGTGATCGGTTAATATAGTTGCTCATCGTTACGTAAGGCGGGCGTCAAATGAGCAATAAGACCACTTCCAAGTCGCAACCACTTACTCACAGCAAAGCCGGTTCCACAACACCGCGGGTGGCGCTGGTGTTGCAGGGCGGCGGTGCGCTGGGGGCTTACCAGGCCGGGGTTTACCATGCCATGCATGAGAATGGCTTGACGCCGGATTGGGTGGTGGGAACTTCGATTGGCGCAATCAATGCGGCGATCATCGCCGGTAACGAGCGCGATCTGCGCCTGTCGCGCCTGAAGCAATTCTGGGAACAAGTCGGCCACGGCGATCTGATGGATTTGAGCCAGGTTCCCGACAGCGTGCGCCAGTTCAACACCTGGTGGACCACCACCGATGTGACGACCCGCGGCGTGCCGGGATTTTTCTCGCCGCGCGGGTTCAATCCGTTTCTGCTGGGGATGCCAGTAGAGGCTGAACAAGCCAGTTTCTACGACACTACGCCGTTGGCCGAGACGCTCGCGCGGCTGGTCGATTTCAAGTACCTTAACGCTCCGGGCGGGATACGCCTGACGGTCAGCGCGATGCGGGTAGCTTGCGGCAGCCTGACCAATTTCGATTCGCTGGAGCGGACCATCGGTGTCGAGCACATCATGGCCAGCGGTGCCTTGCCGCCTGGCTTTGCGCCGGTGCGGATCGATGGCGATCTGTATTGGGATGGCGGGCTGTATTCAAATACGCCGCTGGAAGTGGTGCTGGACGACGAATCGAAGAACGACGCCGAGCGCAACACCTTATGTGTGATGGTGGATTTATGGAGTGCCAACGGCCCCGAACCACTGACCCTGGATCAGATCACCAACCGTCAGAAAGACGTAACGTTTGCCTCGCGTTCGGAACGCCACATCGAAAATTACTTACGCATGTATCAATTGCGTCGCACCGCGCAGGCGCTTTACGACAAGCTGCCGCCGGCGTTGCGGAAGAAATCGGATCTCAAGGAATTCGAGGGCCTGTCCGACAACAGCACAATTCATATCGTACGCCTGCGTTACAGCGGTCATGACTGGAACATGCCATCCAAGGACATCAATTTTTCACGCGGCTCGGTCGAATGGCGCTGGGAGCAGGGCTATACAGATGCCATGCAGGCGGCCGAGCGCATTCGCGCTAACGGCGAAACTTTCGGCAGTTCTGACGCCGGCCTGGCGGTGCATGAGCTAGTCATGCCGCCGCTGACCTGATGCAGATCACGTTATGGCGTTTCAGGTTGTTGTTGCCGCTGCTGTTTGGCGCGACGACGTTCGCCAGTGCGCAGTCATCCGTTGCGCCGGGGTTGGATAGCCAGCAATGCAAAGCGGTCAGTCAGCGCGTGTTGCAGCCTGGCGCGCCGGTCAATTGCCAGCAGTTACAAGTGGTGCGTTTCCGGTATGTCGACTTCGACGGCAAGCGCCACGACGATGGCGAAATCATGGTGATGGCGGCAGTCGCCCCGCAAGTGCAAGCCATCTTCCAGGAACTCTTCAAGCGCCGCTTCCCGCTTGCGCGGGCCCGTTTGATGGAGCATTATCAAGGCAACGATGAGGCGTCGATGGCGGACAATAATACCTCTGCGTTTAACGACCGGCCGATCACCGGCGGTAAGGCAATCTCCTTGCATGCATACGGTTTGGCGATCGACCTTAATCCTTTGCAAAACCCGTATGTGTTGCCTGATGCGCAAGGTCGGCCGACGTATAGCCCAGCGGCCGGCAAGGCCTTTGGGCAGCGCACGGCGCAGCGCCAGGGCAGCAGCGAGCAGGTGGTGGAAATATTTGCCCGGCACGGCTTTGTGATCTGGGGCGGGGATTGGAAAAAGCCAATCGACTACCAGCATTTCCAGGTCAGCCGCAAGCTGGCCGAGCGCATGGCGCAGCTGCCGGCAGCCGCAGCACGGCGGCTGTTTGAAGATTCGATTGCCGCCTATCATGCCTGCCGCAATGCGCCTGGCGCTCAGGCCAGGTCTCGCAAGGCCTGCGCTGCGGCGGCAGGCTGAAAAAAACCTTCCAGCAACCTTGCCGGAGCCGTTAATATGATGTGTGCCCTGGATGTCGAAACCACGTAATGTGCTTTGCCGCAGTTGGATACAACCTTGTAAGAGTTGATTCGTTCACAAAGGAGAAGACCATGTTTTCGTTTCATGAACAGTTCGCCGCAGCCACCAAAGCGCATTTCGAAGCGCAATTGGCATTACTCAATACCCTCACTACCAAGACCTTCGAAGGGGTGGAGAAAGTCATCGAACCCAACCTCAGTGCCGCCAAGGCATCGATGGAAGAATCCAGCGGCACCGCCAAGCAATTGTTGAGCGCCAAGGATCCCCAGGAATTTCTGAATATCTCTGCCGCGCACGCCAAGCCCGGCGCCGACAAGGCCGCCGCTTACGGCCGCCACCTGGCTGACATCGCCACAGGTACCCAGGCTGAATTGACGCGTGCGGCCGAAGCACAAGTTGCCGAGACCACGCGCCGCATCAACGCATTGATCGAAGAAGTCAGCAAGAATGCGTCGGCAGGTTCAGAAAATGCGATTGCCATCCTCAAAACCGTGATCAGTAATGCCAATGCCGGCTATGAACAACTGACCAAGAATACCAAGCAGGCGGTGGAAGCGCTGGAGGCCAACCTGAGCAATGCCTCCGCCCAGTTGACCAAAGCGGCGACGCCACGCAGCAAGAAGTAAGCGATCAAATCAGCGTTGGCGCGATAGTAGGCGCCAACATTGTTGTTAAGCATGACAAAAGGCCGCGCGCGCGGCCTTTTGTCATATTGGCAAATCGCGATCCTATGCCGGCGATTCGCCGAACTGCTGCGCCAGGAAATCAACGAAGGTGCGTACTTTGGCCGACAGATGTTGTCGGCTTGGATAGACCGCATGGACGGCCAGCGGGTCGCCGTGGTAAGCGGTCAGTAGCGGCAGTAGTTTTCCGGCGCGGATGGCGTCGCCGATAATGAAGGTCGGCTGGCGGATGATCCCGCTGCCGGCCAGCGTGGCCGCCAGCAGCAGGTCGCCATTGTTGCAATGGAAGCCGCCGCCGACGCGTACCGTATGCACCTTGCCATCGCGCTGCAGGCGCCATTCGTTGTCGGGCAATGTATAGGCGTAGGTCAGGCAGGCATGCCGCGCCAGGTCGTCCGGATGCTGCGGCACGCCGTGCTGCTCCAGGTAGGCGGGGGCGGCGCAGGTCAGCACATGCGCCGGCGCCAGCTTGCGCATCACCAGGCTGGAGTTTTGCAATTTGCCGATGCGGATCGCCAGATCGAAACCTTCCTCGACCAGATCGACAATCCGGTCCGATAAGGTCACGTTCAGCTCGACATTCGGATAACGTTGCGCATAAAGCGGTAGCAGCCTGCCTAGATGATTGACGGAAAACGACACCGGCGCATTGATGCGCAGGACGCCGCTTGGATTGGCCGCGTGCATGCCGGCGGCTAGCGTGGCTTGTTCGAGGTCGGCCAGTAACTGGCGGCAACGCTCCAGATAGGCGCTGCCGGTATCGGTCAGGCTCAGGCGTCGGGTGCTGCGATTGAGCAGGCGCGCGCCGAGGTAGGTTTCCAGATCGGCAATATGCCGCGTCACCGACGGATTCGACAGACCCAGGATGCGTCCTGCGCCCGACAGGCTGCCGGCCTCCGCCACTTTGACAAACACCTTCATCGCTTCAAACAGGTTCATCGGCACACCTTATTGTTTTGGAATTCGGAAATAGTATTTTATAAAAATCGTATTTTTCTTCCGGTTGCAAGAATATATAGTGAAAGCCAATCCATCAACAAATTGTCGAGCCATTGCCTGAGTATGCAGCTCGGCTCGCATGGTTTTAACCTTCACCCACCACGAGGAAAGACATCATGATTACCAAACCTGTCGACACCAGCGCTTATGCCGCCACCTTGCTGCGCTTGACCTTGGGTATTGCATTGCTGGCGCACGCCTATTTGAAAGTATTTATCTTCACGCTGCCGGGGGCCGCCGGGTTCTTTGCCAGTCAAGGCTTTCCGGCCTGGTCGGTGTACCCGGTGGTGGCCATTGAGGTGCTGTCCGGTCTTGCGCTGGTGCTCGGCCTGCGGGTGCGGATTGCCGCTGTCATTTCGCTGCCGGTATTGCTGGGCGCGTTGTCGGTCCACGTGCCGAACGGCTGGGTCTTTACCAGCCCGAACGGCGGCTGGGAATATCCGGCATTCATGGTGGTGACTGCGATTGCCATCGCCTTGCTGGGGAATGGCGCATTTGCGTTGAGCAAGGCAAAATAAGCGGATCGCGGGAAACTTTTTTGAAAGGGATCAAGGTGACTATGCGCGACAAGCCACTCGCCAACCCAGGCTTAAGCCGCATGCCGGCGATTTTCTTCGGTCACGGCAGCCCGATGAATGCATTGGAAGACAACCGCTATACCGCCGCCTGGGAACAACTCGGGGCTAGCGTGGCGCAGCGGCGGCCGAAGGCGATTCTGTCGATTTCCGCGCATTGGTATACCCGCGGCATCGGTGTGGCGGCAATGCCGATGCCAAAAACCATCCATGATTTCGGCGGCTTCCCGCAGGCATTATTCGACATCCGCTATCCGGCTCCCGGCGCGCCGGCGCTGGCCGCGCAGGTGCGCGATTTACTGGCACCGCTGAATGTGGCGATGGATCAATCCTGGGGGGTTCGATCACGGCACCTGGTCGGTGCTGGTTAAGGCTTTCCCGAAGGCCGATGTGCCGGTGATCCAACTGAGCATCGATGCTACGCAGCCAGCGCAGTTTCATTTCGATCTGGGCCGCAAGCTGGCAGTGCTGCGTGAGCAGGGCGTGTTACTCATCGGCAGCGGTGATGTGGTGCACAACCTGCGCCTGATGAAGCGCGGCGGCGTTGCCTCGGCTTACGAGTGGGCGGTACGATTCAACGATCATATCCGCGAGTCGTTGCTAAAGGGCGATTTGCAGGTAGTGATCGACTACGCCGATCAGGGCAGCGATGCGCAATTATCGGTGCCGACGCCGGAACACTATCTGCCGCTGTTGTACATTGCCGGCGCCAAGCAGGATGATGAAGCGATATCGATTGCGGTGGACGGCATCGATATCGGCGCGATCAGCATGTTGACTGCGGTGGTGGGAAGTGCCTGAACTGTTTCAGCGCTCCGGTCAGGATGAGGGTGTGCTGGATTTTGTGTAAACGGAATTTCGTTTAATTCGGCTTCATCCGTTCTTCAAACTGGATAGTGAAGCGGTTAAGTGCTCCCTTCCAGTCCCGCAATGGCATCGTCCACTTCTTGCT
>NZ_JBIIVN010000081.1:0-11189 GCF_044339385.1 Collimonas sp.
CACGATCGGTTTGCCCATCTCTTCTTCAGCCTTATCTATATCAATGCCGGAGAGTAGCAGCTTGCCGGAAAAGTTAACAGCCCCTTCGGGCCTTTATGAAACCGTCTCTTAGAACCCGCCGCAAAGGATGCAACAATGCAATATCGTGAACTAGGACAAAGCAATCTCAAGGTCAGTCTGATTACACTAGGCACAATGACCTGGGGCGAACAAAACACAGAAACCGAAGCGCATGCGCAAATCGATCTGGCGCTGGCGCATGGCGTCAACCTGATCGACACCGCAGAAATGTACCCAGTGCCGCCGCGCGCCGAGACTCAGGGTTCGACCGAACGCTACGTCGGCAGCTGGCTCAAGAAATCCGGCAAACGCGATTAGGTACTGATCGCCACCAAAGCCACCGGACCGGCGCGCAAGCCGCACAATCCACGTCATGTACGCGGCGGCATCAACAATTTTGATCGCAAAGGTTTGACAGAAGCGTTGCACGGCAGCCTGGAACGCTTGCAGACAGATTACATCGATCTGTACCAATTACATTGGCCAGACCGCAGCGTCAACTGCTTCGGCACGCAGAACTATGAGCATATCGCTGAAGAAGATACCGTACCGATTGAAGAAACGCTGACCATTCTGGCCGATTTCATCAAGGCCGGTAAAGTACGCCATATCGGTATTTCCAATGAAACGCCTTGGGGCATTGCGCAGTTCCTGCGTGCGTCCGACAAGTTCGATCTGCCGCGCATCGTCAGCATCCAGAATCCATACAGCCTGCTCAACCGCACTTTTGAAATCGCTCACTCGGAATTTTCCTACCGCGAACAAGTTGGACTGCTGGCTTACTCGCCGCTGGCGTTCGGCGTGCTGTCGGGAAAATACCTGGATGGCGCCAAGCCTGCCGACGGTCGCTTGACTCTATTCGAACGATTCAGCCGCTACACTAATCCGCAAGTCAATCGCGTCATCGGCGACTACGTTGCACTGGCGCGCAAGCATGGATTGGATCCGGCGCAAATGGCGCTGGCCTTCGTTAATAGCCGCGGCTTCCTGACCAGTAACGTCATTGGCGCAACCACGCTGCAACAGTTGCAAAGCAATCTCGATAGCGTGAACCTCACACTGAATGAAGAAATTCTGGGAGAGATTGAGGCGATCCATCAACGCCAGCCTAATCCAGCGCCTTAAGTCCGGTTGAACGGCTTAATGAGTTAAGTACAAGGCGCAAAGCGACAGCGCATTATCCCGCAGGACAATACGCCGTCGCTTCGATCTTCTGGCGTGACATCGCCCGATACCGGGCGTGGTCCGGCAGGCAGTACTTCATTCAATGAGACGATCTGCATAGCATTTCGCCAGCATGGCGCAGACCATCAATCGAATCTGATGCAACAACATCAGCGGCAAAACTCGCATGCCAACTGCATGGCTGGCGAACAGTACATTGGCCATCGGCACCCCGCTTGCCGGACGTTTCTTCGATCCGCAAAATACGATGGTGATTTCGTCTTCTTTATTGAAACCAAGAAGACGGCTGACAAGCGTTGCAATGGTCAACATCACGAACAGCAACAACGCTACCACCACAAGCAGGCGCAACAGGGAAAAATCGGCAAGTGCTGCCATAATCCTGGCGCCACCGCCTTGCTAAACGCTGTATCGACTGTATCGACCACCAGCAAAATAGAACCCTGATCGAGCAACATCAGAATCGCCCTGTTCTTGCAGAGCCAGGCGCCAACATGGCATACCGTGAATGGCATCATCGACTAGAAAAATTTCAAAATAAAGCTTCCCAAACAGAAATAGCTATGGGATAGTAGCGGACTTGGTTGAGCGCAAGCGGAAATGAAGATTTTCACTCTGCAAGCAGCAAGAAAATATAAAGTTTTTTAAATATTTTCTCTTCCAAAATAAACAAAGCTCAGATACAATTTTGTTTTTCGCGGCTGTAGCTCAGCTGGATAGAGTACTTGGCTACGAACCAAGGGGTCGTGGGTTCGATTCCTGCCAGCCGCACCAGTATTACGAGGGGTTGCAAGAGAAATCTTGCAACCCGTTTCTGGTTTACATCTCAATTACACCGCAAGATTTTCAGCAGGTCGCATAGCCCCCCCCTCTGGCGTCGCAACGCCATCGCAACTCATTTACGCAAGCAAAGCCAGCGCCAATAAAAACCGGTGCTGCTCATCACCGGTTTTTTATCGTCGTACCATTTGGTTCACGTTAAATTATTTTTTACCTCAATTTACCTCAACGCCGCGACGGATAAATATCGCGCCCAGCCCGATCAATCTGCTGACGTAATTCGCGTCGCTCATCGGGCGACATCTTCGGGCGCGCGGCAGATTCGTTAGGCTCGCCGCTACGACCGCGATTTTGCCACTGCTCATCTGGCGCGCCAGCGCGTCGTGCGTCATACTGTGAAGGCAAAGGAGAGCCGCGCTGCGGACGCTCTTCAGGCGTGCGCTCGGAACGTGCAGATGCGCTCATCGCCGCTAATAGCAGCAATAAACAAATACTGTTTTTCCGAAACATCATCATATGCACGCCTTCTTTAAATTCAGGGTAGCGATCGGGAATTCATCATCACGAATTAAGTGTAAGCTTCCCTATTACTTGTCATAAGACGTTTTTGGTAAAGTTTGTAACACTTTGTAATCCATGGGCATCAACTATATTTTTGTTGCGCACTCTGAAGTTACCATACCACCATGAACACAATCAACACCACAACACATACCCCTAGCGCCCACCAGCAAAAAATTCTGGTGGTTGACGACGACATTCGATTGCGCGATCTGCTGCGACGCTACCTGACGGAGCAAGGCTTCCAGGTTGTCACGGCAGAGAACGCTCAGGCGATGAACAAACTATGGATCCGTGAACGCTACGATCTGTTAGTTCTCGACCTGATGCTGCCGGGCGAAGACGGCCTGGCAATTTGCCGGCGTTTGCGCGGTGCTGGTGACCTGACACCAATCATCATGCTGACGGCAAAAGGAGAAGACGTCGATCGCATCGTCGGCCTGGAGATGGGTGCGGACGATTACCTGCCGAAGCCTTTTAATCCACGTGAACTGGTGGCGCGCATCGGCGCGGTGCTGCGCCGCAAAGGACCAGAAGAGTTACCGGGCGCGCCATCGGAATCGCCGCAATCGTTTGAATTCGGCGAATTCGTGCTCGATCTCGGTACCCGCACTCTGAAGAAGAATGGCGAATCGATTCCGCTGACCACCGGCGAATTTTCGGTGCTCAAGGTATTCGCGCGGCATGCGCGCCAGCCGCTGTCGCGTGAAAAATTGATGGAACTGGCACGCGGCCGGGAATATGAAGTCTTTGATCGCAGCCTGGATGTGCAAATTTCCCGCTTGCGGAAATTGATCGAGCCTGATCCGGCTAGCCCGCTTTACATACAAACAGTGTGGGGACTCGGCTACGTATTCATTCCAGAAGGCCAGCCACGTTGATGCTTGATTGCGCAGTCTGCGTCCTCCAAAGCTGCCGCTCGGCGCGGCAGTATCGTCGCGCCACATGACAACCGCTAATCGGCTGGCCTGGCTGAAAAGCGGTTTGCTGTGGCGGACCTTTTTCATGCTGGCGTTCCTGATCACGGTCAGCATGGTGGCATGGGTCGCCAGCTTCCGGATCGTCGAGCGCGGACCGCGCGCACAACAAGTCGCCGCACAGATCATCTCCATCGTCACCATCACGCGCGCAGCGCTTACCCACTCAGCGCCGGATCTGCGGCGGGAACTGCTATTCGATCTCGCCGGTAATGAAGGTATCCGCATCTATCCGCTTGAAGATACGGACAAGATTGATCCGCCGCCGGAATCGCCGATCATGCCGGACCTGGAGCGAGAAGTCCGCTCGCGCCTTGGCAACCAGACCCGTTTTTCTGCCAAGGTCAACGATATCGGCGGCTTTTGGATCAGCTTTAAGATCGATGGCGACGAATACTGGCTGATGCTGGACCGTGATCGTGTCGATCGCAGTTCCGGCGTACAGTGGCTGGAGTGGGCCGGTATTGCGCTGCTGTTATCGTTACTGGGGGCGATATTCATTTCAACGCTGATTAACCAGCCTTTGTCGCGCCTGACCGCCGCAACGCGCGCTGTAGCCAAAGGCTTGCGCCCTGATCCGCTGCCTGAAACCGGCCCAACCGAAATTGAAGAAGCAAACCGCAGCTTCAATCAGATGGTCAATGACTTGCAACGCATCGAATCGGACCGCGCGATTATTCTGGCCGGCATTTCCCATGATCTGCGCACGCCCCTCGCACGCATGCTGCTTGAGGTAGAAATGGCCAATCTTTCCGACGATGCACGCAGCGGCATGCAATCGGATCTGGCGCAAATGGACGGCATCATCGGGCAATTCCTGCATTACGCAAAACCAACCGACACCAGCACTTTTGAAAAAATAAATGTCAGTGAGCTGCTGGCGACCGTCGCACAAACCGCAGAACGTCAAGCCGATGTACGAATTCACACGCATATTGCACCCCATCTTTACGCCATGGGCGACGTCACCGAACTGAGCCGTGTCTTCAATAATCTGATAGAGAATTCACGGCGCTACGGCAAGCTCGACGGAGACACTGCCGCAACGATAGATATCGATTGCAATTCACGCCAGGACAAGCTGATTATTACTGTCGCAGATCACGGCCAGGGCATTCCGGAAAACGAAATAGATCGCTTGCTGCGGCCATTTACCAGACTCGACATAGCCAGGGGACAAGCCAACGGTTCGGGCCTCGGATTGGCCATCGTCAGCCGTATCGTCAAACAGCACGGCGGCAAACTGCGCGTTAGCAACCGCGAAGGCGGCGGCCTGACAACCCAAATAGAACTGCAATTGAAGAATTGAAGGCCTGATCCTGAAGCCCGGAGCGGCTTGCTGCGGGCCGCGGCAGTCTGGAATCACAAAGGATAGAGCAGCGCCACAGCCTCTGCCGCGATGCCCTCTTGCCGCCCCAGATAGCCGAGCTTTTCATTGGTCTTGGCCTTGACATTGACCTGACTCACTGCGACACCGCAATCGGCAGCGATGTGTTGCACCATTTGCGGAATATGCGGGGCCATCTTCGGTGCCTGAGCGATGATGGTCGAATCGACATTACCGACTGCAAATCCTGCCACTCCGATCAAACGTACCGCCTCACGCAACAACTTGCGGGAATCGGCGCCGGCAAACTGTGCATCGGTGTCAGAAAAATGGCGACCGATATCGCCCAACGCTGCGGCGCCGAACAAGGCATCGATGACCGCATGCAGCAGTACGTCGGCATCCGAGTGACCCAGCAAACCGGTCTTATGCGGAATGGTCACACCGCCGATAATTAATGGCCGTCCGGCCTGCAACACATGGCAATCGTAGCCTTGGCCAATGCGAAATCCGGGATGCCCGCTCATGCTTTTTCCCTTAAAAAACGTCCTGCAATCTCAACTCCTCAAAAACATCTCAGCCAGCGCAACATCATGCGGCAAAGTAACCTTGAAATTGCGCGGACTGCCCTCGATCAGGCGCGGCTGCAGGCCCAGCATTTCAATCGCCCCCGCCTCGTCGGTCAGCGCAGTGGCCTGCGTGAGCGCCTGCACCAACAAACCATAGCGGAACATCTGCGGCGTTTGTGCGGCCCACAGCGCGCTGCGCTCCACGGTCTGCGCCACCCGGCCATTCTGGTCACTGCGCTTGAGCGTATCGACCATAGGCAACGCCAGCAAGCCGCCGACGTCATCATTCTGCAACACCCTGATCAGATTCTCGATCAAAACACCGGTCAATCCGGGCCGTGCCGCATCGTGCACCAGCATCCAGTCGTCGTCGCCAAGCTGCGCGCGGATCGCCTGCAAGCCGTTCAGCACCGACGCATGCCGATTCTCGCCGCCACGAAACAGTATAGTGATGCGCCCGCTCCAATGCGGCGCGGCGGCGACCAGATCGTGAATATAACCATCTTCGGCGCTGACTACCACAAAGGTATGCGCGATGACGGCGGCGGCGAACGTATCGAGCACATGCGCCAGCATGGGTTTGCCAGCCAGCGGCATGTATTGCTTAGGAATGCCGACGCCGAGCCGGGCACCAATACCGGCAGCAGGAATCAGGCCGAAATAGCGAGGAGGATTCATGCGCGCTCGACTCTGGAAAAATGATAAAAAAATGCCATGAATATCCAACAAAAACTGGGGGATCGCTCACGACAATATCCGCCCCCTCTGCTAAGCGCACCACGATTGGCCGGGCAACCGATGAAAATCGGCAAAGTGGCTCGTGGTTTATAATGCGGCTCTGAATTTTAACTGTCAAATCAGGCGTATTGTGGCTTTTCTTGCTCATATTCTGCATGACCGGAGCGCTCTTGCTGAATAATCTGGAAGCCGCTATGCGCGAAGGTTTGCGCCGTCGGTTGTAGCTTAGTTTATTAAACAGGCCCTAATGTCCTTCGATCTAGAAAAATTGTTGCCAAAGCCGGCTGCACGTTTTGTACTGCCGGCGGCACATGGTTCGTCCGATGCGTTCGCGCTGGCACAAGCAGCGCTGGCGCTGAAGGCGCAACAGCGTATGTTGGTAGTTGTGGTAGCAGACGCCACAGACGGCCAGCGGTTACGTTCGGAAATCCCCTGGTTCCAGCCGGCGCAGGCCAACGACCAACAGAGCGGCCTGCGCTGCCATCTGTTGCCCGACTGGGAAACCCTGCCCTACGATGCTTTTTCACCGCACCAGGACCTGGTATCGGAGCGCTTGGCGACGCTGTACGAGGTGCAGAACGGCCAATGCGACGTGTTGCTGGTCCCTGCCACCACCGCACTGGTGAAAATGGCGCCGCCATCTTTCCTGGCGAGCTATACCTTCTTTTTCAAGCAAGGCGAGAAGCTCGACGAAGCGCGCCTGAAATCGCAATTAACGCTGGCCGGGTACAGCCACGTCAATCAAGTCATGTCTCCAGGCGAGTATTCGGTGCGCGGCGGCTTCATCGATATTTTTCCGATGGGCTCGGTGCTGCCTTACCGGCTCGACCTGTTCGGTGACACCATCGACACCATCCGCACCTTTGACGCCGACACCCAGCGCTCGCTGTACCCGGTCAAAGACGTGCGGTTGCTGCCAGGCCGTGAATTCCCGATGGATGAGGCAGCGCGTTCGGCGTTCCGCAGCCGCTGGCGTGAAGTGTTTGAAGGCGATCCGTCGCGCTCAGCGATCTACAAGGATATCGGCAGCGGCATTGCTTCAGCAGGTATCGAATATTACCTGCCGCTGTTTTTCGAAGAAACCGCAACCCTGTTCGACTATCTGCCGCAGAGCACGATGTTTGCGCTGGCGGGCGACATCGAAGGCGCGATTCAGCGCTTCTGGGGCGATACACAATCGCGCTATAAATTCCTGAAGGCGGACCGCGAGCGTCCAATACTGGCGCCGGAAGCACTATTCCTGAGCGACGAATTATTCTTCAGCCTGGTCAAGCCGTTCGGTCGCTGGATCATCAAGCACGGTGACGCAGCATCGGAGCTTTCCGCACCGATACCCAACATTGCAGTCAACCGCCGCATCGACGATCCGCTGACCAATCTGCGTTCCTATCTGTTGCAAACCAGGCGCCGCGTGATGATTTGTGCAGAATCGAATGGCCGCCGCGAAACCTTGCAGCAGTATTTCAACGAATACAATTTACCGCTTGCGCTGTGCGAAGGCTATACCGACTTCATCACCTCCGGCGAAAACCTGATGCTCGGTGTAGCACAGTTGCACGCCGGCTTCGAACTGCCGCAATTCACCTTCATCACCGAAACCGAGTTGTATGCCGGCTCTGGACGCCGCATCGGCAGAAAGAAACAGGAAGGACCGACTCAGGTCGAATCGATGGTGCGCGACCTGTCGGAGCTGAAGATCGGCGATCCGGTAGTACACGTCCACCACGGCATCGGCCGCTACATGGGCCTGCTCAGCATGGATCTGGGCGAAGGCGAGACGGAGTTCCTGCACCTGGAATACGCCAAGGACACCAAACTGTACGTGCCGGTGTCCCAGCTGCATGTCATTTCGCGGTACTCAGGGGCCTCGCCGGAAGATGCCCCACTACATGCGCTCGGCTCTGGCCAATGGGAAAAATCCAAGCGTAAAGCCGCCCAGCAAGTACGCGACACCGCCGCAGAATTGTTGAATCTGTACGCGCGCCGTGCGCTGCGCCAAGGCCATGCTTTCGAATATTCTGCACACGATTACGAAGCCTTCGCCGAAAGCTTCGGCTTTGAAGAAACCGCCGACCAGGCAGCCGCTATCAACGCCGTGATCAAGGACATGACCAGCGGCAAACCGATGGACCGCCTGATCTGTGGCGATGTCGGGTTCGGTAAGACTGAGGTAGCTTTGCGTGCCGCCTTTGTAGCGGTACTAGGCGGCAAACAGGTAGCGATTCTGGCACCGACCACTCTGCTGGCCGAACAGCATGCCCAAACCTTCGCCGACCGCTTTGCCGACTGGCCCGTGAAAATCGCCGAGTTGTCGCGTTTCCGCAGCGACAAAGAGGTCACGCAAGCGATCAAGGGCATGGCTGATGGCACGCTCGATATCGTCATCGGCACGCATAAATTACTATCTGACGATATCAAGTTCTCGCGCTTGGGATTGGTCATCATCGACGAAGAACATCGCTTCGGCGTGCGCCAGAAAGAGGCGCTGAAGGCCTTGCGCTCGGAGGTCGACGTGCTGACGCTGACTGCAACGCCGATCCCGCGTACGCTGGGTATGGCACTGGAAGGTTTGCGTGAATTCTCGATCATCGCCACCGCGCCTCAAAAGCGGCTGGCTATCAAGACTTTCGTCCGCAGCGAAGGCGAATCGACCATCCGCGAGGCTTGTCTGCGTGAATTGAAGCGCGGCGGCCAGGTTTATTTTCTGCACAACGAAGTCGACACCATCCAGAATCGCAAGGCGATGCTCGAAGCACTGTTGCCGGAGGCGCGCATCGGCATCGCCCATGGCCAGATGCATGAGCGAGATCTGGAAAAAGTGATGCGCGATTTCGTCGCGCAGCGCTTCAATATCCTGCTGTGTACGACGATTATCGAAACCGGCATCGATGTCCCGACCGCCAACACCATCATCATGCACCGCGCCGACAAGTTCGGCCTGGCGCAGTTGCACCAGTTGCGCGGCCGGGTCGGCCGCTCGCATCATCAGGCCTACGCTTATTTGCTGGTACATGATGTACAAGGCTTGAGCAAACTGGCGCAGCGTCGCCTGGATGCCATCCAACAGATGGAAGAACTCGGGAGCGGCTTCTATCTGGCGATGCACGATCTGGAAATCCGCGGCGCCGGCGAGGTGCTGGGCGATAACCAATCCGGCGAAATGCACGAGATCGGCTTCCAGTTGTATTCCGACATGCTCAATGAAGCTGTACGCTCTCTGAAAAACGGCAAGGAGCCGGATCTGGCAGCGCCGCTGTCGACCACGACGGAAATCAACTTGCATGTACCGGCATTGCTGCCCAGCGATTACTGCGGCGATGTACACGAACGCTTGTCGATCTATAAGCGCCTGGCAAACTGCAACGAGCAGGGCAAGATCGACGACTTGCAAGAAGAACTGATCGACCGCTTCGGCAAGCTGCCGGACCCGGCCAAAGCCTTGATCGAAACGCACCGCTTACGAATTGCCGCCAAATCGATCGGCATCGTCAAGATTGATGCGCACACCGACTCGGCGCTGCTGCAATTCGTGCCGAACCCGCCGATCGACGCCATGCGCATCATCGATCTGATTCAAAAGAACCGACATATTAAACTCAACGGTCAGGACAAGCTGCGCATTACGGCTAACATGCCCGACCTGGCGGCGCGCCTGGCACAGGTCAAATCGACGCTCAAGGCGCTGGCCGGATAAACCGGCCACACCGGCCTTTTCATTTAATTTTTCACAACATATCAGCGCAACCGAAACATGAAACTGACCCTGCAAAGCCTGAACGCAGAACATGCCGCTATTGAGCGCATTTCCACACTGATCGGCGCCAGCGCTACTGATATCAGCGATGCCGGCCGCCATGCATGGCGCTGCGACAACGTCACCCTTTCCGATGCCCAGAAGGCGCAACTCGACGCCGCTTGCTTAGGCGCCGGTGTTGATTACGCGCTGCAACCGTCGAACCGCCGACTGAGCGGTTTCAAACTGCTGGCGATGGACATGGACTCAACTCTGATCACCATCGAATGCATCGATGAAATCGCCGACATGCAAGGGCTCAAGGCGCAAGTTGCGGCAATTACTGAAGCGGCGATGCGCGGCGAGCTAGAGTTCAATGAAAGCCTGACTCAGCGTGTGGCGTTGCTCAAGGGGCTGCATGCCTCCGCGCTGCAGCGTGTGTATGACGAACGGCTGCAACTATCGCCGGGAGCCGAGCCGATGCTGGCGGCAATCAAGGCGGCAGGCATCAAAACACTGCTAGTATCAGGTGGCTTCACCTTCTTCACCGACCGCATGAAGGCCAAACTCGGACTTGATTACGCCCATTCCAACGTGCTGGAAATCGTCGACGACAAGCTAACCGGTAAAGTGGTAGGCGGCATCGTCAATGCGGATGAAAAAAGAAACACAGTCGAACGCGTTTGCACTGAACTGGGCATTGCTCCGTGCCAGGCGATCGTCATGGGAGACGGTGCCAACGACCTCAACATGATGAAGATCGCCGGTCTTTCCGTCGCCTTCCGCGCCAAGCCGGTGGTGCGGGCGCAAGCCAGCGTGGCCTTGAATTTTGTCGGCTTGGATGGCATCTTGTCTATACTGGCGTAAGCGGCGTTGGAATAGCGCCAGCCTCAACTTCGAAGGATAACCATGGCACAAACACAAGAACTTGTTTTCGATAACAAGTTGCAATCCGAGAAAAATCTTGTCTGGTGGCTGTATCTCGGGCACGCCGCCAGCTTGCTGTTCTCACTGGGCGCGCTGTCCTGGATTCCGCTGATCGTCAACTACCTAAAACGCCAGGATACCGCAGGCAGCTTCGTCTATAGCCACCATAACTGGCAAATCCGCTCATTCTGGTGGTATCTGGTCTGGATGTTTGTCGGTGGGGCATTGTTCCTGACTGTTGGCGCTGATTGAATCTTGACCCAGCCTGCTGATCGAAATGTGACCCAGGGCTGGTCGCTGCGTTTTGAGTTAGCAGCTGTGGATAAGTCTAT
>NZ_JBIIVN010000082.1:0-11046 GCF_044339385.1 Collimonas sp.
CTAACATTTCCATGGTGATCACCTTATATCTCCTGCCTAAAAATTAGACAGGGCAAGTAGAACACCTGGGTCAATTTTGAATCAGCACTATGCCCTTTGCTGGGTCAATTTTCGGTCAGCCGTAACAATCATGTGGCGCACATATCCTGCCGCGACTCTCCGCTTGCACCTATTCGCTGTATGGCTTTGGCAGCCTGCCCGGGGCGTGATTGCGCAACGCAACTACCTGTGTGAACACCGCCCGCAACTTGCGGTCCGTTGCCAGTATGGCATTGCCGTTACAATCGACATATTGCTGCGGGACCGGAGAAACAGTGCGCCGATATTGCCGTTGCCATGACAATACAGCGAATTGACGGTGTTACCGACCCCTGCGCCGACAAAAAAACGGTTACGTGCAATCATCACTTGTGGTGCCAACTGGTAAGCAGGATGTTCAGGCGGAACAGCGGTGGCAATTGGCTGTGCGCCATTGCAGTCAGCACCGAGGCCGGTTGCGGCATCATGGATATCGTCAACCCGATAACTGACCGCAAAACTAGCCATGCCGGGATTCCTGCTACAAGAAAAATTTCGTCTGCTACCCAGAGGTCGCACATAGCCGTTATCGCAGCCATGTAAGCCGAGCGCTAAGGTGCCTTCGACGGGAACGAAATCGGTGATTTGACCAGTATCGGCATAAGGATCGTCAAGGATCAGCCTGCCAAAACCCGCCTGTCGCAAATGATGCGCCATCAGATTCATTGCGTAGCTGCCGTCCTGTTGCAGCCGCATGTGTTCGTTATTGAGCCGAAAGCTGGCATTGCTGGCGAGGTATAGCGTCGATATCAGCAGCAGCAAGCCCAGACCGATCGCTGTCGACACTAGCAACTCGAAGATTGAAAAGCCGGATCGGGTGCGCTGTGGCAGCCACGCTGGCGGGCCATCGAATTTGCGCGTCAGCACAGGTTGCTGTCCAGCCGCAACTTGATCCGCCCTGAACCCGAGATGCATACCGTGCGCGCATGGTCGTTGCCACTATTGAATACCAGCTTGGTGAAGGTAAAGTTGGCATAGCCGCTTGCGGTGTAGGTAATGGAATGATTTGGCCCGGTGACGTTGATACTGTCGTCCAGCCGGCCTTGGCGCCATATGACCTGGTCACCATCCCTGACCTTAACCAGCCATCCGCTAGCCCAATCCCGGGCGTCTCGCTTAACGGTCGCGGCGCCGCTACACTGAGCCATATCGGCATCGGCATTAATGCTGCGGCAGATAACAACCGGCCGGCCGCTCTTGATCGCTTCGCTGCGCGCCAAACTGGCGGCAGAGATGAATTGATTGGTGGCTGCCGACAAACTATTGCGGATCACAAATTCCCGCATGGCCGGCAACGCGACGGACAGCAGAATGCCCATGATCGCCACGACCACCACCGCTTCGACCAGCATCACGCCAAGGTATCGCTTAACACTGCTTTTAAAACTGCTTAATGAAAACCTTGCCGAATTCATGGGATTTCTCGTGGTTTCTTCTTCAAATAAAAAAGACTATTTTCGATTCCCATTTTCACAAAAAAAAAGCGCCGATCAAATCGGCGCTGAGTCATTTAAGCCATTACCACTTAGATTATTTTTTTCGAGAAGGCGACCCCGAAAATTCCTCAATCATATTCTGGAACTCGGCAACATCTTCAAAGCTTTTATACACCGAAGCAAATCGGATGTAAGCAATCTTGTCGAGCCGCTTCAATTCCCGCATCACCAATTCACCGACATGGCCGGATAGCACCTCGCGCTCGCCACTCGACAATAGCTTATCCTTGATACGCTGCAAAGCTTCATCGAGCGCCTCGACCGAAACCGGCCGTTTACGCAGGGCCAGCATCAGGCTGGCGCGCAACTTAAGCGGATCGAAATCGGTGCGGCTACCATTTTTCTTGACGATCACCGGCATCGCCAGCTCGATCCGCTCGAAAGTCGTAAAACGTTTATCGCAATGCATACAGCGGCGCCTGCGACGAATCGAATCGCCCTCTTCCGACACACGCGTATCGAGGACCTGGGTTTCTTCATGCTGACAGAATGGACATTTCATGATGGCAGTAATCCGAAGTTGATTGCGGCTGGCTGTGCGAACATCTCTGCATTATTCCTAGTCGGGGCCACGCGCCGGTCCCTAAAAACCGGCATTTCACAGGGGCTTAGTTGGTACTAGGGCCCGTGCAGAGATCAAGCTGCAAGGGCCCAGAATTTCCCTGATCGGCGGCCCGCTTTGGCGGGCCGCCGATACACACATCAGACTAAGGTATTACGCTGCATACACCGGAAACGCATCGGTCAGCCGCTTGACTTCTGCCTTGACGCGCTCGATGGTTGCGGCGTCATGCGGATTGTCCAGCACGTCGGCAATCAGGTTACCCACCTTGGTTGCTTCGGCCTCTTTGAAACCGCGCGTGGTCAACGCCGGGCTGCCGACACGAATGCCGGAAGTGACGAATGGCTTTCCCGGATCATTAGGAATGGCGTTCTTGTTGCAAGTCATGTGCGCCGAACCAAGAATCGCTTCGGCTTCCTTGCCGGTGATCTTCTTGACACGCAAATCGACCAGCATCACGTGCGATTCGGTACGACCCGACACGATGCGCAAACCGCGAGCGATCAATGCCTTTGCCAACGCATCGGCATTCTTTACCACTTGCTGCTGGTAGGCTTTGAATTCCGGCGTCAACGCTTCCTTGAACGCTACTGCCTTGGCCGCGATAACGTGCATCAACGGCCCACCCTGGATGCCTGGGAAGATCGCCGAATTGATGGCTTTCTCGAACTCAGCCTTCATCAGAATGATGCCACCGCGCGGACCGCGCAGGGATTTGTGCGTGGTCGAGGTAACGAAATCGGCGTGCGGCACTGGATTTGGATACTCGCCAGCAGCGATCAGACCGGCGTAGTGCGCCATGTCGACCATGAAGTAAGCGCCAACCGCCTTGGCTACCTTGGACATGCGCTCGAAATCGATGCGCAGCGCGTAAGCAGATGCGCCAGCGATGATCATCTTCGGCTTCTTTTCGTGCGCCAGACGCTCGAATGCGTCGTAGTCGATTTCTTCTTTTTCGTTCAAGCCGTAGGACACCACGTTGAACCACTTGCCGGACATGTTCAATGCCATGCCGTGGGTCAGATGGCCACCTTCCGCCAGCGACATACCCATGATGGTATCGCCTGGCTTGAGCATGGCGAAGAACACGCCCTGATTCGCTTGCGAACCGGAGTTCGGCTGCACGTTAGCAGCTTCGGCACCAAACAATTGCTTGACGCGATCAATCGCCAGTTGTTCGGCAATATCGACGAATTCGCAACCGCCGTAATAACGCTTGCCTGGATAGCCTTCTGCGTACTTGTTGGTCAACTGCGTGCCTTGCGCCTCCATGACGGCTGGCGAAGTGTAGTTTTCCGACGCAATCAGCTCGATATGCTCTTGCTGGCGATGGTTTTCTTTTTGAATGGCGCTCCACAATTCTGGATCGACATTGGCGATGGTGTGATTTTTTTCGAACATGTAATACTCCAATCGATAAGGGTGAGCCTAAATCGAATGAGGGCCAGAAAATTAGGTGGAATGCGGCAGCCTCAGTCGTACTTTCCATTCGGGCTGCCCAGGCGCACGGCGGATGAAATCTCACGCTTCCCGGTGGGTACCCACCTTTTTACCAAAGCCTGCCTCAGTCTTTTGGGCCTGCAGAGGTATGGTTTATTTCGCCAGCCACGTGAGACGAAATGGTCTGCGTATTGTAAGTGAAGCCCTGAATTTGGGCAAGAATGCCGCAAAAACGCCGCTACGGCAGCCACAAACTGGCCGCACAGCAGATATTCCTCGATTACGGCAGGCTTATCGCTCAGATTGGGCTACAATTTCTGCCCTGACGCGTCGCAACAAACGCAGCGTAACAAACCGGTTTGCAATAAAAGGAGCAAGCATCATGATTGTCTTGATTACTGGCGCAACAGCGGGCTTCGGTGCTGAAATGGCACGTACATTCACCAAAAACGGTCATCAGGTCATCGCCACCGGCCGCCGCAAAGACCGGCTGGAGCAACTGGCTGCCGAATTGGGTGAAGCGGTATTGCCAATCGTTATGGATGTTACCGACAAGCATTCGATCAGCAACGCGTTAGCTTCGTTGCCGACCGCCTGGCAGGAAATCGACGTGCTGATCAACAATGCCGGCTTGGCACTCGGCACCGAAGCGGCGCAACTGGCTTCTCTGGAAGAATGGGAAACCATGATTGAAACCAATTGCAAGGGCTTGGTGACGATGACGCGGCTGGTGTTGCCTGATATGGTGAAACGCGGCCGTGGCACAATCATCAACCTAGGCTCGATCGCGGGCGAATATCCCTACCGGGGCGGTAATGTCTATGGCGCCACTAAGGCCTTCGTTAAACAGTTTACGCTAAACCTGCGCGCCGATCTGGTTGGAAGCGGCGTGCGCGCCACTGACCTGGCACCCGGCCTGTGCGGCGGCACCGAGTTTTCCAACGTGCGTTACCGTGGTAACGACGAAGCAGCCCCCAAGGTTTATGAAGGCACGCAGCCGCTGACCCCAGCGGATATCGCCAATACCGCTTATTGGATCGCCACATTACCGGCCCATATCAATATCAATCGTATTGAAATGATGCCAAATTGCCAGGGGTTTGCCGGAATGAACATTAAACGGACTTAAGCACAGCCGACGTCGACATCTGCCCGCCTGCACGGCGGTAGTGCGCAGCAGCCAGCATTATGTGCTCGATAGAAACTACCGCCACTTAGCTATAAAAAACAACAAATTCAACAGCGCCACGAATTAATGACCCAGAGCCCGATCATCCCGCCAGCAGGCTTCAATTGGCGCATCCGCGTGTACTACGAAGATACCGACACCGGCGGCGTAGTGTTCTACGCGAACTATCTGAAATTTTTTGAACGCACCCGCACTGAGTGGCTGCGTAATGCGGGAATCGGCCAGCGCGCACTGGCGCAGAGCGATGGCGTCGTGTTTATTGTCAAAAGCACCAGCGTCGATTACCATGCGCCGGCAAAGCTCGACGACTTGCTCGACATTACAGTCATGGTCGAACGCCTGAGCCGGGTTTCGGTAGATTTTGTGCAACAGGCATGGCGCCTGGATGACGACAACCAGAGGACATTGCTGACCACAGGCCGAATCACCGTTGTTTGCGTCAACAGCGAGAAACTTCGGCCAACCGCGATTCCGCCAAAGGTGCTGGAAAAAATACAACCGACAGCGGCAATTGAAGCGCCAAACGCCATGTAAATGAACCTTTCAAGATACATTTTTAGTGAAGTAATCATTGCCAATTGTCGGGCTACTGAACCTTCGAAGCCTTAAGGCAGTCTTAAGCTTCGTTGTGTAGACTTAAAACAAAGTAACCACGCTTTAAGGAAATTGCCAGAGTACGCGCAAAATTTGCAGTTTTAACTTTATATTACAATTCGCCGTAATTCGCTTTAATTACCTGTTAACGCGCTTTACTTAAGTTGCCAGGCCCAAGCTCCAGGTTCACCAACTTAATTAGACCTCAGACCATCATTCCTCAAGACCGCATCCATGACAGTCACCCAAGATCTTTCGTTTGTCACACTTATTACCAATGCCTCCGTCTTAGTACAGTTGGTCATGGCGCTGCTGCTGGCAGTCTCCGTGATGAGCTGGACTTACATCTTCCGCAAGATGTTCGCGATTCGCAGCGCCCGTCTCCAGACCGAAGAATTCGAGCGCGCATTCTGGTCCGGCGGCAATCTGAGCGCCTTATATCAGGATGCCACCTCGAATCGCCGCAAGGCGGGCCACACCGGTGCGCTGGAGCGTATCTTCGAAGCCGGCATGGATGAGTTCAACAAGGTCAAAGCATCGCTCGGCAACAAGGCCAACAACGATTCGGCCGCACTGCTGGACGGCGCACGGCGCGCGATGCGTGCTGCCTACCAGCGCGAAATGGACCGCCTCGAATCGCACC
Organism: Collimonas sp.; assembly: GCF_044339385.1. NCBI lineage: Bacteria > Pseudomonadati > Pseudomonadota > Betaproteobacteria > Burkholderiales > Oxalobacteraceae > Collimonas > Collimonas sp. Next base: position 6,003 of record NZ_JBIIVN010000082.1, read on the forward strand.
TGGCGTTCCTCGCCTCGGTTGGCTCAGTCTCTCCTTACGTCGGCCTGTTCGGTACGGTATGGGGCATCATGAACGCGTTCCGCGGCCTGGCCAATGTGCAGCAAGCGACGCTGGCGGCTGTGGCGCCGGGCATCGCCGAGGCCCTGATCGCCACGGCGATCGGCCTGTTTGCGGCGATTCCAGCGGTGGTTGCCTACAACCGCTTTTCTCATGATGTCGATCGCCTCGCCATCCGCTTCGAAAGCTTCATCGAAGAATTCTCCAACATCTTGCAACGTCAGGCGCGCTAATGTCCGGCTCTTCCATGCGCGGTGGCCGTCCCCGCAAATTTAAGGCGGAAATCAATGTCGTGCCGTACATTGACGTGATGATGGTGCTGTTGGTGATATTCATGGTGTCGGCGCCGCTGACCAATCCAAGCGTCATTAATTTACCGAATGCGGCAAAAGCGGCAACCCCACCGACCGAATATATCGAGATCACGTTGAAGCCGGATCAGCAGACCAGCGTGCGCATCAACGGTCAACAGAGCGGCGCCAGCGTGGCAGAGACCGTGCCGCGCAACGGGCTAAAGCGCAAGTTACAAGCCCTGCACGACGAAAAGCCCGACACGCCGGTGATGATTTCGGCCGACAAAGACATCAAATACGACGAAGTGATTCAGGTCATTTCGGAGGCCAAGATGCTTGGCATCAACCGCGTCGGACTGGCGACAAAGTGACGATCTGGTTATGACAGGCAACTCCCCGTATTCCGTACCGAAAGAACCTGGCAGCATCCGCGCTATTATGCTGGCGGCCGCGGTGCACGCTGCTCTATTTGCATTCCTGTGGTTCGGCATTCACTGGCAGAGCCAGCAGCCGGTTGCGGTTGAAGCTGAAGTCTGGAGTCCCGACATTAAAGAAGCTGCACCGCGGGCGCCGGAACCGAGCCCGGTGCCGCAGCCTGCGCCTGAGCCCAAACCGGAGCCGATAGTGCAGGAAGCCGCACCGCCGAAGGTAGTGGCACCACCTTTACCCGATCCTGAAATTGCGCTCGAAAAGGAAAAAAAGCGTAAAGAGCAGGAACGCAAGGAACAGGCGCGCCGGGAAGAGCTGGAAAAACAAAAGAAATTGCAAAAACAGCAAGCAGAACAAGAGCAAAAGGATAAGCTGAAAGCTGAAGCCGAGCAAAAAGTTGCCAAGGAAGAGGCCGCGGCTCAGGAAAAACAGAAGCAGGAAGCGCTCAAAAAAGCGGAAGCCGATCCCGCCAAGAAGAAGCAAGCTGCGGCCGATGCTGCCGCTGATAGCAAGCGCCACAATGACGAATTGAAACGCATGCTAAGCCAGGCAACCGGCAGCGGCGCGGCCAACAGCACCGGTACCGCCGCACAATCGCAAGGCCCGCGCGGCGATCCTAGCTACGGTCAAAAGGTGGGTGCCAAGATCAAGTCGAATATTAACTTTAATGTGCCCGATGGCTTGCCAGGAAACCCAGCGGTGGAATTTGATGTCGAACTGCTGCCGGATGGTTCAGTCGCTAGTCTGCGCCTGAGAAAATCCTCCGGCGTGCCGGGCTTTGACGAAGCAGTGAAGCGTGCTATCGAGAAATCTGCTCCTTATCCAAAAGATAGCAAATTAGGTGTTGTACCGCCTAGTTTCATCGGAATTCATAAACCGAAAGATCAGTAAGCCATGAAAAATAAATTGCTTCACCTACTCGCGGTCTTTGGACTGACAGTGACCACATTCGTCACATCCTCTGCAGCCAATGCGCAATTACGGATCGAGACTTCCGGCGTTGGCGCCAACCAGATCCCCATCGCCATTGCCGGATTCAGCAACGAAAACCTGGCACCACAGCAGATCACCGAGATCATCAAGACAGATCTCTCGCGCAGCGGCATGTTCAAGATTGTTGACACCGGAGATGTCATCTCCGAAGCTGCCCAAGTTAATCTGGCCGACTGGAAGGCGCGTGGTGCCGATGCCTTGGTGATAGGTAGCGTGCAACGTCTGGCAGATGGCCGTTTCGACGTGCGCTATCGGCTGCTCGATACCATCAAATCGGCGCAACTTTCAGCCATGGCTCTGGCAGCACCGCCACAATACACCAGGGTCACAGCCCACAAGATAGCCGACGACATCTATGAAAAACTGGTCGGTGGACGAGGCGCCTTCGCCACCCGGATTGCCTACATCATCAAGGCCGGTAAAGAATATCGCCTGGAAGTCGCCGACTCCGACGGCGAAGGTACGCAAGTAGCATTACGCTCCAACGAACCGATCATCTCGCCAGCCTGGTCGCCGGACGGCACCAAGGTCGCCTACGTATCGTTTGAAGCAAAAAAACCGGTTGTATATGTACAAGATCTGGTCACCAAACAACGCATCGCGGTGGCCAACTACAAAGGCAGCAACTCGGCCCCCTCGTGGTCGCCCGACGGCACCAAACTGGCCATCGCCCTGGCACGCGACGGCCTCACTCAGGTCTACGTGGTCAACGCCGATGGCGGAGGCCTGCGACGCCTGACCAACACCAATGGCATCGACACCGAACCGCAATTCTCGGCCGACGGCCAGAGTATCTACTTCACCAGCGACCGCAGCGGCGGCCCGCAAATCTACAAGATGAGCGCTAATGGCGGCGACGCCCAGCGCGTGACATTTTCCGGCAGCTACAACATCAGCCCGCGGATTTCGCCAGACGGTAAAACCTTGGCGTATATTTCGCAGCGCGGCGGCCGCTTCCAGCTCTATGCACTGGATCTGACCAACGACCAGGAACAGCGCCTGTCTGACACCGTCAAGGATGAATCACCGAGTTTTTCGCCAAATGGTAAATACATCATGTATGCGACCGAATCGGGTCGCCGTGGCTCTTTGGCAGTCGTCTCAGTTGACGGTCGCGTAAAACAGCGTTTAACTATGCAAGCGGGCGATATACGTGAGCCTACTTGGGGTCCTTTCATGAAATAATCACGCAGTAACTTTGAACCGACGTTCTTTTCCCACTTTGGAGAATAAAAAATGCTAAATATTAAAAACTTTGCCCTTATCCTTGCCAGCGCCATTTTGCTGGCGGCCTGCTCATCCCCGGTCAAGTTGAATGACACGGCGGCACCTGTGGTAGACAGAGGCAGCAACACAGGAGCCGATCCACGTGCCGTCAACACAGTTGACGCCGGCTCTGCCGATCCACTGAACCAGCCAGGCGGCATCCTCTCGAAACGCAGCATCTACTTTGACTTCGACAGCTACATCGTCAAGGATGAATTCAAATCCGTAGTTGAAGCGCACGCCCAATACCTGAATAGCCACAAAAATCGCAAGATCATCATCCAAGGCAATACCGATGATCGCGGTGGCCGCGAGTACAACCTGGCACTCGGACAAAAACGGGCAGAAGCCGTGCGCAAAGCACTCGTATTGCTTGGCGTATCCGATGCTCAGGTCGAAGCAGTCTCGCTAGGTAAAGAAAAGCCTAAGGCGCTCGGCAATGACGAGGCTTCTTACGCTGAAAACCGCCGCTCCGATATCATTTATCAATAATAATGATGCAGACGTCCTTCAAAGCCACAATCGCTGCGGCCTTACTGGCCGCAGTTTCCTTCGCCCCGGCGGCACATGCCGGGTTGTTTGACGATAATGAGGCACGTCGTGCGATATTGGATATCCGCGACAGGATTGATGCTGTCAATGCACGGGTAGACACCAAGGCGGACAAGACCAGCTCGCTGAACCTGGCCGACCAAAACGAGCGTCTGAATCAGGAAATCGCCAAGCTGCGCGGACAGATCGAAGTGCTGACCAATGAACTGGCCAATACGCAGCAGCGCCAAAAGGACTTCTACGTAGATCTTGATACCCGTCTGCGCAAGCTGGAACCGCAAAAAATCAGCGTTGACGGTCGGGAAGTCAGTGTCGGCGCCAATGACCAGCAAGCTTATGATGCAGCACTGGCGACCTTCAAATCGGGCGACTATAAAACTGCAGCTTCGGCATTTTCTAATTTCTTAAACGCCAGTCCGGACTCTGGCCTGGCTCCATCAGCGCAATACTGGCTCGGCAATGCGTATTACGCACAACGTGACTACAAGAATGCAATTGCCGCCCAACAGGTTGTAGTCAGCAAATATGCCGACAACCCGAAGGCAGCCGACGCCCTTCTGAATATCTCCAGCAGCTATACCGAGCTGAAGAATAAGCCACAGGCCAAGCGCGCACTGGAACAACTGTTGGCGCAATATCCAAACGCGCCGGCAGCACAAACGGCAAGGGAGCGCTTGAGCTCGCTCAAGTAGTTGCCAAATAAAATTTAGCTGTTTTTGAAAATAAAAGCGCATATGGGTTTGACACCTGATATAGACTTTGTCTATAATAGCTCTCTTTCGGGTCGTTAGCTCAGCTGGTAGAGCAGCGGACTTTTAATCCGTTGGTCGCAGGTTCGAATCCCGCACGGCCTACCACGAATATAGGCAGTAAAAGCGCAGTAAAAACAAAGGCTTCCGCAAGGAGGCCTTTGTTTTTACTGCGGCTCAAGCGCATTGAAGCGCGGTCAGTGGCAAAAATGGCGATAATTTTAGACCTTGATTTAGCGCCCCGATAATCCCGGATAAATAACTGGGGAAATATGCGCTTGTCGCCCCGACTTTACAACCGAGTTGAGTTACTTGAAGCGGGTTGTGCATGTTCGTTTTGGTATTTTTTCATTCATAGTGTTACCAATGCAACGTTATTTTAGTGCGTCTGAGACAGACAAAACCCGCATCGGAACTCACTCGAAAAAGGCCCCTAATTCACTTGCCAGAGCCTCGACTTCTTCCTGTGGCATTATCGCAATATCACGCACTGCCTGGCCTTTTTCGGTAGCGTTGAATTCCTCAGCCAAGCTAGCGCGCGAACTCGAATCATGGTGTAAGTGAATCAGCGGCACAAAGAAAGAGTGCCAGCGTGTTGGCGCTAATTGAATCTTGACCCAGCCTGCTGATCGAAATGTGACCCAGGGCTGGTCGCTGCGTTTTGAGTTAGCAGCTGTGGATAAGTCTATCAAACAGTTGGTGTTG
>NZ_JBIIVN010000229.1:0-2572 GCF_044339385.1 Collimonas sp.
CGGCAACCCGTTGCACGGCTAGCTCCTTGAACTCCGCCGTGTACATCTGTTTTGGTATCTTCTTCATTGCTGGTCTTTCCAAAGGATCGTTGATTTTACGTTACCTATGGAAGACTAAATTTCGGGAGAAGCTCACAGCCAGGAAACGTTTCGTTTAGCGGGGGTGCCTATAGTGAGCCAACGCTGATCAAACTTGCCTACGCATTAGAGCAGGCTCTGCAGCAAAAAAATCTAGGGCGTCGGCCGCCGCGTTATCGCCAATGTTGATCTTTGGCCCATGCTACGGATTAGAAATCTAAGATCTGATTTCTGTTCTACAGCATGTCCGAAGATTGAAAACAAGAAAGCGGGAGATATCCCGCTTTCTTCGTGTCTAATTTTGTTTCTCATGTAGCATCGATTGCTAATGTTTGACTTCACCAATCAATGCCAGTGAATCGTGTTCGCGCTGGTTGGCGGCATGCTTACGCATGATAAAGAACATGATGCCGGCGACGAAGAAGCCGAACATGAAAATCACAATGTTGACGTCGAGATCAATCTTGATCATGAACGCGTACAGCACCAGCATGGTCAGTACCGACAAGTTTTCGTTGAAGTTTTGCACGGCGATCGAGTGTCCGGCGCTCATCAGCACGTGGCCGCGGTGTTGCAGCAGGGCGTTCATCGGCACCACGAAATAGCCTGACAGGGCGCCGATGACGACCAGCAGCGGATAGGCCGCCCACACCGAGTGCACGGCTGTCATTCCCATCACCACCACGCCCATCATGATGCCTAGCGGCATCACCGTTAGTGATTTTTTCAGTGGCACCATGCGTGCCGCGGCAACCGCGCCGATCGCAACGCCGAAGGCCACTACGCCCTGCAGGATGGCGGCTTTGTCGAGCGGCATGCCGAGCGATTTCTCTGCCCATTTCAAGACGATGAATTGCAACGTGGCACCTGCGCCCCAGAATAGCGTAGTGACCGCGAGAGAGATCTGGCCCAACTTGTCTTTCCAGAGGATTGCGCAGCAGTTGGCAAAGTCCGCGATCAGTTTGCTTGGGCGGTGTTGCTGGTGGGGATAGCGGGCGCCGGTATCTGTAATCTTGACATTGAAAACGGTGGCTACAATGTAAAGTATGGCGATTACTGTCAGCGCGGCGTGGGTCGGCGTGTTGAGGTTCCAACTCAGGACCGGGATATGCAGTTCCAGCAGGACCGAGACGACATGCGGGTTGACTAGCGCGCCGCCGAGAACCGTGCCGAGAATGATTGATGAGACCGTCAGGCCTTCGATCCAGCCATTGGCTGCGACCAGTTTTTCCGCCGGCAACAGCTCGGTCAGAATGCCGTATTTGGCAGGCGAGTATGCGGCGGCACCGAAACCCACAATCGCGTAGGCGATCAGCGGATGGACGTCAACGAACATCATCAGGCAGCCAAATATTTTTATCATGTTGGTGATGAGCATCACTTTGCCTTTTGGCAAAGAATCGGCGAAAGCACCGACAAAAGCCGCTAACAGCACGTAAGACAAGACAAAAAATAATTTCAGCAGTGGCGTCATCCAGTCCGGCGAGGACATTTCAGCCAGTAAGGCTATTGCCGCTATAAGAAGGGCGTTATCGGCTAGCGAAGAAAAAAACTGCGCTGCCATGATGGTATAAAAACCGCGATTCATTCGCATCCCAGAATGTAACAATGTGTCCCCAACTTGCTTTATACCATGAAAATATGACCGATCCGTGATTATGAGAGTGCCAAAAGCGAAAACATTAAGGTAATAATAAGATTGCCAATCCATTATCAATCATGCGTCCGCTAAAATGCCGGGCTTGCCAGGCATCGTCATCCTTGCGTTCTCGTCGCCATGCCTGAATCCCTTGTTGCCAAGATCAATGTTTTTGCATTGCAGCATAACTGGCGTATAGCCAAATCGTATGCCCCGATGCCAAAATCTGGGCGGTGCTCAAGGCCAAGGCTATGGGCATGGATTGAAGCTTGGCATGTGCGGTTTTCCCGAGGCTGACAGGCTGGCATGGATCGCGCCGGAAAATGCCCCGCATGTGCGCCAACTCGGCTGGCAAAACCCGACCCTGCTGCCGGTTGACGGCCTGCTTATCGGCGCGGTAGGCAAGGTCGGCCGGGTATTGATGGACATGTTCTCGGTCAATCTGACCAATGTGCCCGGCACCGGCAGTGCGATGACTTCGTGCGTGATGGTTTGCCAATTGACGCAGTGGCGCACGCGGCCGCGACGATCGGCTATGAATTGATGTGCGGATTGGCGGCGCGGGTTAAAGTCATGGAGTTGTGACAGGCGACTGTGCAGCCGGTAGTATTCGTTATCTCTCTGATCTGTGATCTGTGATCTGTTATATCTGCTTTCTGTTTTTTTAATTTACCTGTTTCAAATTCATTAGTGGGGACAGGGCAATGTGCTGTGCAAAGGCGGCGCACCAACTGAGCTTCCCCCGAAATTTAGTCTTCCATAGGTAACGTAAAATCAACGATCCTTTGGAAAGACCAGCAATGAAGAAGATACCAAAACAGATGTACACGGCGGAGTTCAAGGAGCTAGCCGTGC
>NZ_JBIIVN010000230.1:0-2551 GCF_044339385.1 Collimonas sp.
AAACTGTTTCGTTTTAATTCGTTCATATCCTGCCTTCGTTGTTCAGTGCAGGATACTCCTTAAACTATTGTCCGGATTTCCGGGTCCACTATAACCATGCAAATTCCTGGAAATCTCGACAAACGATAAGCGTCATAAAAAAGACGCTAGTACTGACGCACTAATACTGACGCACCAGTACTGACAATAAGGACAGTACTGGCGCCTTGCCCGATCATCGCCGGCGATGCCAGCGACCGACTTGCCTCAACCCTTGCTGCGCGCCTCGATAACTTCCCACTTCTCAAGACTTTCCAACAGCAAGCCATCGATTTCTGCAAAGCGGTCGTTCAGGCGCTTCACTTCTTCCGGCTTTTTCTTGTACAAGTCAGGATCTTCAAGCTGGCTGGAAATCTCCTTCTGCTCCGCTTCCAGCTTGGCGATCAGCAGCGGCAACTCTTCCAGTTCGCGCTGTTCCTTGTAACTCAGCTTTTTCTGCTTCGCTGCAGCCGCAGGTGCTGCCTCCGTCTTGACTTCGATCTTGGCTTCGCTCTTTGCCTTGGCAATCAGTGCCGCCTGGCTCGGGCGCACACGCTCCCAGTCGGTATAACCGCCGACATATTCGCGCCACATGCCGTCGCCTTCAGCGGCAATCACTTGCGTGACGACATTATCCAGGAAGGTGCGATCATGGCTGACCAGGAATACGGTACCGGCATAATCTTCCAGCAGTTCTTCCAGCAGTTCCAGGGTATCGATATCGAGGTCGTTGGTAGGTTCATCCAGCACCAGCACATTGGCAGGCTTGGCAAACAGTCGCGCCAGCAGCAGACGATTGCGCTCGCCGCCGGAGAGCGATTTGACCGGCGAACGCGCCCGCTCCGGCGCAAACAGGAAGTCGTTCAGATAGGTCATTACATGCTTGCGCTGGCCGTTGATTTCAACCCAATCGCTACCCGGCGCAATGGTGTCGGCCAGGCTGGCATCTTCGTTTAGCTGCGCGCGCATCTGATCGAAATACGCGATCTGCAATTTGGTGCCCTGCTTGACGCTGCCGCTATCGGGCTGGTCAACGCCAAGAATCAGTTTCAACAGCGTAGTCTTGCCGGCGCCGTTCTGGCCGATCAGGCCGACTTTGTCGCCGCGCAAAATGGTGGCCGTAAAGTCGCGCACGATGACTCTGTCGCCATACGCTTTATTGACATCGGTCAGCTCAGCGACGATCTTGCCGGAGCGTTCGCCGGATGACACGTCCAGCTTGACCTGACCCTGCTGGTCGCGGCGTGCGCTGCGCGCCAGGCGCAAGGCTTCCAGCCGTCGCACGCGCCCTTCGTCACGGGTGCGGCGCGCCTGCACGCCTTTGCGAATCCAGATTTCTTCCTGCGCCAGAAATTTGTCGAACTTGGCGTTTTCGATTTCTTCGATTTCCAGCTGCTCGGCCTTACGCACCTGATACGCCGTGAAGTTACCAGGGAAAGACAGCAGACGGCCGCGATCGAGTTCGATGATGCGGGTAGCAACGTTATCGAGGAAACTGCGATCATGGGTAATGAACAGTACGCTACCCTTGTAATCGCGCAGCAGGCCTTCGAGCCACATGATTGAACTGAAATCCAGATGGTTGGTAGGCTCATCGAGCAGCAACACATCTGGCGTGCTGACCAATGCGCAAGCCAGCGCCACCCGCTTTTGCATACCCCCGGAAAGCTGGCCCATCAGCAGATCTTTATTCAGGTTCAGGCGATCCAGCGTAGTCTCGACCTTGTTGGTCAGACTCCAGGCATCGGCAGCATCGAGCTTGCTCTGGATCTCATGCATGCGTTCCATGATGGCGTCATCGTTATCGCCGCCGAACTGCCCGGTCAACGCGTCGTATTCATTCAGCAATGCCTGCATCTCGCCCATGCCGGAGGCGACGGCATCGAAGACCGACATCGATTCATCAAAATGCGGTTCCTGATCGACATATGCGATCTTGATACCTTGCTGCATGACCATTAAACCGTCATCCAGCTTGGAGACGCCGGCAATGGTTTTCAGCAGCGACGATTTGCCGGTACCGTTACGGCCGATCAGGCCGACCCGCTCGCCTGCTTCCAGCAAAAATTCTGCGCGATCCAGCAACGCGACGTGACCGAATGCGAGTTGCGCATTGGTAATAGAGATGACTGCCATAATTTGGATGAGGCCACAAAAAGAAAGATCTGCGGTAGCGTCGTGTCCGTATCAGACCAAACACTATGCTGACAACGCGCAGTCAATAGGATGAATTAGCCGCGTATTGTACCTTACCTGCTCCTGCGCAAGCGCTAGCCAAGCGCGGCACCCCACTACCCACTTAGCGAAAAAGCAATTCCCTGCGACCCATGGCAAAGTGGCCACAAGGTGGCAGCGCTTTATTGCCGCCGCTAGCCAGCGCACACACACTTCAAAAATGCGTTGCAGTAAAGTGGACCCATCTGTCCAGACAAATATCTGCATAGTTTAAGAAGCACTTCCTGCCTCCAATACAGCTGCGCGGCGCTGTCCCGGTTTTTCTGTTGCTCTTGGTGTTGCTGTTGATCTTGCCGTT
>NZ_JBIIVN010000083.1:0-10950 GCF_044339385.1 Collimonas sp.
TTGATGTTGATGTTGATGTTGATGTTGATGTTGATGTTGATGTTGATGTTGATGTTGATGTTGATGTTGATGTTGATGTTGATGTTGATGTTGATGTTGATGTTGATGTTGAATTGGCTTTTGACGTTGCCGTTGCTGTTGACTTTTCGCATGCTGACGTTGCCAAATGAGCCGGGTGACAGTCGGGAATAATGGGACACATGTTTGAGCGCAGCGAGTTTGTGTCCCATCCGACTGGCGCACGGCTCATTTGGGGACCCGCCGCAGGCGGGCAACGGCTGTGCGACCGCCTTTTTGCTTACTTTCGGGCGCCCGGCTAGGGCGGAGCAAAAAGTGAGTGGCTGCCGGGCCGCTCCCGGCTAGTGCCCACGGAGTAACGAACGTATTAGATAACGACAAGACGCTCTACTCTGAATACGCCACCGCACCTACTCCGTAGCCCATTAAAAGGGGTCAGAGTAATTTTCGCAAGAAACCGCGAAAAAAACTCTGACCCCCCTTTTTTTAACTGCTTAGTCGTGGCACACAGTTCGACGGAATGCACGCTGTATGCACGCTATAGCAATAACCCAACCACAATTTATGCCGATATAAAGGTTTAGAAGTAGGTCAAACCCAAAGCCGCCTTGACCTCAGCGGCGGTTTTTGCTGCCACTTCACGCGCCTTGGCGGTACCTTCTTTGAGTATCTGCAAGACATGCCCGCGATCCTTCGCCAGCTCCTCGCGGCGCGCCCGGATCGGAGCCAGCAGCTCCTGCAAGCAAGCCTCCAGGCGCGCCTTGACCACACTATCACCTAAGCCGCCGCGCACATAATGCGCTTTCATCTGCGCCAGACCGGCCTGATCCGGATCGAACGCATCCAGATAAAGGAAGGCCACATTGCCTTCAATGTGCCCCGGATCTTCCACCCGCAGATGCAACGGATCGGTATATACCTTTTTCACAGCAGCGCGGATTTCATCGGCCGTCGCTCCCAGATTAATCGTATTGCCCAGCGACTTGCTCATCTTTGCCTTGCCGTCGATACCCGGCAAACGCCCGATATCCGGCACCAGCGCCTTCGCCTCGACCAGAATATCGCGGCCGGCGATGCGGTTAAAACGCCGCACGATTTCATTGGTTTGTTCAATCATCGGAATCTGGTCTTCGCCAACCGGCACAATCGCCGCCTTGAAGGCGGTGATATCGGCGGCCTGACTGGCAGGATAAGTCAAGAAGCCAGCCGGTATGTCTCGCTCGAAACCACGCAGGCGAATTTCTTCCTTAACCGTCGGATTGCGCTCCAGACGCGCCACCGTCACCAGATTAAGGTAATAAAAAGTCAACTCCGCCAACTCTGGGATCTGCGACTGAATCAGAATCGTCGAGCGGGTCGGATCGATACCGACCGCGAGGTAATCGAGCGCCACTTCCACCACGTTGCGATGCACCTTGTTGGTGTCGTCCATGTTGTCGGTCAGGGCCTGGGCATCGGCCAGCATGATGAATTGCCGGTAGTCTTTTTGATAAGCCACACGATTGCGCAAGCTGCCGACGAAATGGCCAAGATGCAAAGGGCCGGTCGGACGATCGCCGGTCAAAATCACGGCAGAACCCGGGCCGGGCGCGGACAAACTTGCTGGCAAACTCATTGAAACTCCCTTAGCTGAATCCTGAAAACCCTACATTGCGCCACCAGACAAAGAAAAAGCCGCCGGCAATAGATCAATATATCGCCGACGGCTTTCAAACTGCATTTAGCCGAGACTTAATGTGTGCGGCTTTGCTCAGCTTGCGCCACTTGCTCGATGCCTGCCAGAATCCAGCCGCCCTGACCTGCGGTTGGCTTCGACAAATTCCAGACCTCGGCGAACGGCGCGGCAACGCTGGCGTCATCTTCCTTGATCATGCCGGTGAAGCGGACGCTTGCCAGGTATTCATTGTCGAGGGTTTCGATTCCGAGCAGTTCGGCTTCCAGCGTGACGACGTCGGTGTGGTTTTCCGAGGCACCACGCTCTTGCAATTGCATGCGCAATTCGGCAAACATTTCAGGCGTTGTGAATTCACGGATATCGTTGCTGTCGGCCTTGTCCCAAGCAGCTTGCAGGTGCAAGAAGTAAGTCTTGGAGTGACGCAGGAAACCAGCCGTATCGAAATCCGCAGGCACGCCCCAGATTGCCGCACCAGCTGCGGCTGCGGCTGCGGCTGTGGCTGTGGCTGTGGCTGCACCGGCACCAGTGGCAGCAACTGCCGGAGTTGCATCAAATGCGTTACGCTGCATCGGTTGCTCGATGCGCGAAGCGATTTCCGGCGTGAAGCTCGATGGCGCTGGCGTGGCGAAGGCCGGCTGCATGCCGCCGTTGGTGTTGTTGGCAGCACCATTACCCATTTTGCGACGCACCAGCTTGTAGATAAACATCGCAGCAAATGCGAACAGTGCGATCATCAACATGTTGCTGATCATGCTGGCCATCGCGCCACCCAAGCCCATGCTGGACAACAACGCGCCCAGCCCTAAACCGAGCAATGCCCCGCCCAGCATGCCTTTCCACATACTCGGCTTGGCCGCTGCTGCGGCCGCCGGAGCAGCGGCAGCCGCCGCAGGTTTAGCGGCATTGGTTGCCTGGTTTTGTGCCGGTGCAGCCTGGCGGTTCATGCTTTGCGATTTCTTGCCAAACGAGCCGCCACCGCCCATGCGCTTGGCTTCCACGGTTGAGATTCCAGCTGACAGCGTCATGGCGACGACCATCAGTGCGACAAATAATTTCTTCATACTTTCTCCTGAGATTGAATGCCATGTCGGACATGGCTATACGTGTGTACTGCTGATTTTTAAAACGGACATGCAGGCCAGCGCGCTGATACAGCTCGCTAAAAACGCCAATCAGGATGCCGAAGTGTGCCGAAATCAGCACGCCAGTCAGCGCAATGGATGCATGGATTTGCCGGATGAATGCCGGCAGATGGGACGGCGCCGACCGCCTCAGATCAACGCTGAGACGGCGCAACGGCGCTTATGCTCTGGGGGGAGGTCCTGCCGGCGGCAGGAACGGCGGCTGACACGCCTTGTCGTTACTCAGGGCGGGGGGCCCGGCAAGGCTGGCGGCGGCAAATACGAAAGGGAAAGCCGGTACGGTCTCATCGCCAAGATCGACATGCATCTCGATATCATCGACCAGCGTATCGGGCGCACCGCAATCGTCGGCGATGCTGCACTGCACCAGTAACTCGTGCTGCTGCTCACTGTGCGCACTAAAAGCCAGCGACGCCTTCGTTTCCGCTGAAGCTGCAGGCACGCCTGCAAAAACTTGCATCGGCAGAAAACAGATCAACAGGAGTATCAGGAGTCGTTGCATCGCAGCGGCTAAGCCGGCTCGTCAGAATTAAAGACGCTGATTATACCAAAACGGCCAGGTTGCAGAGCGGCCTTGCTGTGGCGAATGAAACGCCATAGACTACTACGCAGGAGCGCCAGCATCAGGTCACCGCGCCTATCTACCGAACACGGGAAATTACATACACCATGCGTATTTTGCTTGCTGAAGACGATAGCGTCCTGGCCGATGGATTGACGCGTTCGCTGCGCCAGTCCGGCTATGCCACCGACTGTGTGATGAACGGCGTGGAGGCGGATTCGGCGTTATCAACCCAGGATTTCGATTTGCTGATCCTCGATCTGGGGCTGCCGAAGATGAGCGGCCTGGAAGTGTTGCGCCGTTTGCGCGCCAGGAATTAACGCTTGCCGGTACTGATTCTGACCGCCGCCGATTCGCTTGAACAACGCGTCAAAGGGCTCGACCTTGGCGCTGACGACTATATGGCCAAGCCGTTTGAGCTGTCAGAACTGGAAGCGCGGGTGCGGGCACTGACCCGCCGTGGCGCCGGCGGCGGCCCTACCGTGATCAAGCACGGCCCGCTGAGCTATGACCAGGTCGGCCGGATTGCCTACATCAATGAGCAGATGCTGGACCTGTCGGCACGCGAACTCGGCTTGCTGGAAGTGTTGCTGCAACGCACTGGACGTCTGGTCTCAAAAGAACAATTGGTCGATCACCTGTGCGAATGGGGCGAAGAAGTGAGCAACAATGCGATCGAAGTATATGTGCACCGCCTGCGCAAGAAAATCGAAGGCGGCGGGGTGCGCATCGCCACGGTGCGCGGGCTCGGTTACTGCCTGGAAAAAATCGTCGAGCCGCAGGTAATCAACGCCCTCAGCGCCGGTACCGCGCCGCCGTTCTCACCGGCGGACACATCCCGCCAACGCTGACCCCTGCATCATGCGCAAAGCTCAATCCACGGCGGCGCAACCGGCTCCATCGAACCATGCGGTGACGCAAACCGAAGAGCGGGTGCAACGCTCGCTGTTCGGCGAGATCCTGGACTGGATGCTGGTACCGCTGCTGCTGTGGCCGAGCAGCATTGCAATTACATATGTCGTCGCCAAATCAATTGCCAACCAGCCGTTTGACCAGGCCCTTGACGATAGCGTCACGATTTTGTCGCAGCAAGTCGTCAGCGTCAACGGCAAGCTCACGACACGCCTCAACGGCACCTCGCGCGATTTCCTGCGTGCCGACGATGTCGACAATGTCTACTATTCGATTACCGGCCCGCATGGCGAATATATCGATGGCGACCGCGACATGCACCCGCCGCCGGCAGACGAAGACCCACTCCATCCGGGTGCCGTCAACTTTTGGGACAGCTCAGTCCATGGCAGCGACGTAAGGATCGCCTACACCTATGTCGATGTGCGCAACGCGCTGGACAGCCGCGGTGCTAGCGGCACCAAGGACCAGCCGAAACTGGTGCTGGTGCAGGTCGGCGAGACCCTGGAAAAGCGCGCCCGACTGGCCAATGAAATCATCAAGGGCGTGATCCTGCCGCAATTCCTGATTCTGCCGATTGCACTGGCGCTGATCTGGTTTGCGTTATCGCCCGGCTTGTCGCCGCTGTCTGAGTTGCAGCAGCGCATCCGCGCCCGTCGCCCGGACGATCTGAGCCCGATTGATTCGGGCCAGGTGCCGGAGGAAATTTCACCGCTGGTGCGCTCGCTCAACGACATGCTATCGCGCTTGTCGCTGTCAATCCAAACCCAGAAGCGCTTCATCGCCGATGCCGCGCACCAGATGAAAACCCCGCTGGCGGGCATGCGTATGCAGTCCGAACTGGCATTGCGCCAGACCAGCGCGCACGATATCCATCGCTCGCTGGAGCAGTTAGCCAAAAGCTCGGAATCGGCGACCCGTCTGGTCAATCAATTGCTGTCACTGGCACGCGCCGAAAACCAGTCGCAAGAAAGCGCGCCGTTTATACAGTTAGACTTATCCGAATTCGCCCGCGCAGTCGTGCTGGACTGGGTGCAAGCCTCCTTCACGCAACGTATCGACCTCGGCTTTGAAGAGGCCGAGCAGCCATTGCCGATACTCGGCAATCCACTGATGCTGCGCGAACTGCTTGGCAACCTGATCGACAACGCGCTGCATTACACGCCGGTAGAAGGCCGCGTCACCGTGCGCGTGCGCAGCGAGCCGGAAGCCGGCCTGGCGATCCTCGAAATCGAGGATACCGGCCCTGGCATCCCGCCCGCCGAACGCGAACAAGTGTTTCATCGTTTCTACCGGATTCTGGACAGCAGCCGCGGCGGCGGCGGCCTGGGGCTGGCGCTCGTGCGCGAGATCGCCCAGCAACATCACGCCGACGTGACGATTTCGTACAACCCGCATAGCAACGACGCGGAACAGCCTGGCAGCCTGTTCCGCGTCAGCTTTCGTTTGCGGCAAAAATCGACACCAGACAGCAATTCCGATTTCCATTAACCGCAACTGCCCTGCCCCTTTACCGGACCTCGCATGCAACTATTCAACTCGCGTCTACAGCAACCAGCAAATCACTGGCAAAGCACCCGACGATTGACGCTGGCGCTGCTGTCGATCTGGTTCATCCTGACCTTCAGCGTCATCTACTTTGCGCGTGCGTTGTCGGGCCTGACATTATTTGGCTGGCCGCTGTCGTTTTATCTGGTAGCGCAGGGACTGGCGCTGGCTTATCTGCTGATCGTCGCAATCTACACCTGGCAAATGCAGAAAATCGATAAGCGCTTCCCAGGGACCGACCCGCAATGAGCGACAAATCTTTTTTCTGGCGTCTGGTGCGCTACTACGGCTGGTATACCGGCGGCTTTATTGGGTTGCTGGTGGTGCTGGCGATCCTCGAAAAAGAAGGCCTGCCGCGCAGCTGGATCGGCTATCTGTTCATGTTTGCCACCATCGTCCTGTATGCCGGCATCGGCATCGTCAGCCGCACTTCAGATGTCTCGGAATATTACGTCGCCGGACGCCGCGTGCCGGGCCTGTTCAACGGCATGGCGACTGCCGCCGACTGGATTTCCGCCGCCACCTTCATCAGCCTGGCCGGGGGCCTGTACCTGCAAGGTTTCGAGGGGCTGGCCTACATCGTCGGCTGGACCGGCGGCTACTGCCTGGTGGCGCTGCTGATCGCGCCGTATTTGCGCAAGTTCGGCCAGTACACGATTCCGGATTTTCTGGCAGCGCGCTATCGCGGCCGCAGCGGCGGCAATCCAATCCGGATACTCGGCGTCATCGCCACCGTGACGATTTCATTCATCTATGTGGTGGCGCAGATTTACGGCGTCGGCCTGATTACCTCGCGCTTTACCGGCGTCGATTTTTCAGTCGGCATCTTCCTCGGCCTGGCCAGCATTTTGGTCTGTTCTTTCCTCGGCGGCATGCGGGCAATTACCTGGACTCAGGTAGCGCAATACATCATCATCCTGTTCGCCTATCTGATTCCGGTGATATGGCTGTCGGCCGAACATACGAACAATCCGGTGGCGCAAATTTCGTATGGTTCGGTGCTGTCGCAGATCACCGAGATCGAAAAGAAACTCGATGTCGATCCGAAAGAGATAGAAGTGCGGGCGATCTTCAAGGCCAATGCCGATGACTTCGAGCGCCGCCTGCGCGACCTGCCGAAGTCCTGGGAATCGGAACGTATTGAAGCGCAGAAAAATCTCGAACAACTCAAACGTAACAACAGTTCTCTTATCGAGATCCGCAGCGCCAACCGGGCGCTCAACAGTTATCCAAAAACCCCGGAAGATGCCGAACGCAAATGGCAGGAAGACAAAGCCAGCAACCTGGCGAGGGCCGAACCGCCGGTGCCCCAGGCGACACCTTTTCCGGGCGGCACGCCGCAGGCATCGAATATCAAACGCAATAATTTTCTGGCACTGGTGTTCTGTCTGATGCTCGGCACCGCTTCCCTGCCGCACATCCTGATGCGTTACTACACCACGTCATCGGTACAGGAAACCCGCAAATCGGTATTCTGGACGCTATTCTTCATCCTGCTGATCTACCTGACGGTGCCGGCGCTGGCAGTGCTGGTCAAATATTACATCTACACCTCGCTGGTGGGTTCCGATTACGCCCATCTGCCTGAATGGGTATCGTACTGGACCAATATCGACAAGGCCAACCCGCTGGTCAGCATCACTGATTTCAACCACGATGGCATCGTACAGTTGTCTGAGATTACGTTGGACGGCGACATGATCGTGCTGGCAACGCCGGAGATTGCCGGCCTGCCGTATTACATTTCTGGGTTGGTGGCGGCCGGCGGGCTAGCGGCGGCGCTGTCGACCGCAGACGGCTTGCTGCTGACGATTTCAAATGCCTTATCGCACGATGTGTACTACAAGATGATCGACCCGCATGCCTCCACCGCCAAGCGGGTGACGGTGTCCAAGCTGCTGTTGCTGGTGGTGGCATTGCTGGCGGCATACACCGCTTCGCTAAAACCAGGCGATATCCTGTCGATGGTCGGCGCGGCGTTTTCGCTGGCGGCCTCGACCCTGTTCCCGGTGCTGGCGCTCGGCGTGTTCTGGAAACGCGGCAACCAGCAAGGGGCGATTGCGGCAATGGCGGTGGGCTTCAGCCTGTGCATCTATTACATGCTGCAAACCTACCCGGCGCTGGGCGGCTCAGTCAACGGCCAATGGTTCCACATCGCGCCGATGGCGGCAGGCATCTTCGGCATGCCGGCCGGCATGCTGGCGCTGATCGTCGTCAGCCTGCTGACACCGCCGCCCGATTCGCGCGCGGTGACGCTGGTGCATCATGTGCGGGCGCCTTGAGGAAAAAGATATTCGAGAAATTAACAAGCGAATGGGAGCTTGTCCTCTACAGCAGCGACATCAATTCAAACCGCAAATCCAAAACCAGGCGCTTCATGTCCCGGCAAGACGGTCACAGCCACATCCATGGTTTGCTGGCCGCCGCCGATTAGTACGCCGCGCAGCGGCGAAACATCAAGGAAGTCGCGCCCCCAACCGAGCGTGATGTGGCCGGTGTCGGGGAAAATACCGTTGGTCGGGTCGGCGTCGATCCAGTTATTGCCCTCGCCATTACTGCCGGGGCAATACACCGATACCCAGGCATGCGAGGCATCGGCACCGATCAGGCGCGCTTGTCCGGGCGGCGGTTCGGTCAACAAATAACCGCTGACATAGCGCGCCGCCAAACCCAACGAACGCAAGCAGGACAGCATAAAATGCGCAAAATCCTGACAGACACCGCGTTGCGTAGAGAAAACTTCAGTAACCGGTGTCGATACGGTGGTTGCCAGCGGATCAAAAGTAAACTCTCGAAAAATCCTTGTCATCACCGCCTCGATGCCGGCCAGCAAAGGCAAGCCCGGGGTGAACGACTCTGCCGCGTAGGCCAGGAACTCGCGTTTGATCCTGACGTGCGCCGATCCGAACAGGTAGCGGCTTGCTTCCAGATCATCCGGCAACAGGAAACGCCCGGCCTGATATGACAACCTGTCGCGCACCTGCTCCCAAGGCAGTGTGGTTGGCGGCAACTGGCGCGGTGTCAATGTGACCCAGGATTCGGCCAGCGCGCGCAAATTGCTATGATCGGTTTCCAGCGAAAAAGATTGCAGCGGATTGCCAAAACCATCGAGGAACATGCGCAATTGCTGCGGCTCTGGGGTAATCGCGATGCCATGCGAGGTGCAGGTCTGCCACGGCAGCGAGCGCGGTGTCAGGCGCAGCATCTGGTGCGACAGTCGCACCGGCTGCGAGTAGGCGCAATGCGTATCGTGGCGGATGTGATAGACGTGCTGGTGCATCACGACACTCCCTGGCTGACCGGCGCATTCAACGGCGTAAAAAAGTTCCGCGCCAACTCATCCGACAATCCATAAGCGCCGCTGATGGCGTCGCGCATCAATTGCACCAGACGCGCGTTGACGTCGCTGAGAAACAGCGAATCATGCTCCAGGTCTTGCAATTCGAACTCCTGCAGCGTGGCCGACAAATGCGCAGGGGTATCCATGCTAAGGGTGCCAAGCTGTTCACCGATATCGCTCAGATAACGCTCCAGCATCTGGAATTGAAACGCAATGCCGTGCGGATTGCTGACATCGAACACCAGCAGATGCAATACCGGCAGCCACTCCGGCGCACGCCGATAGCGCACGCGATACGTCACCACGCTGTTGGCCGATTCGAGCAGCCATGGCAGTGCGCGGTTCTGGCGTTCATCCGGCAGCGGCAGAAACAGGCCAAACAAGGTCGCCAGATGCGTCATGCGTTCGATGTGCCGTCCCAGCATCAGGAAATGCCAGCCTTCGTCGCGCGTCATGTCGTCCAGCGCGTGACCGGCGAGGCCGACGCAAGCCTGGATTACATTGTTGAGCATGTTCAACGCCGCAGCTGCTTGCAGAGCGCCATTAGCGCCCTCGGTTACCAACCCCGGCATGCGATTGAGCGCCTGCCAGTTATCCAGAGAGAGATGTTCACGCACCTGGTAACCGCAGTGATGCAAATGGCGCAGATTACCGGCAATGCCGATAGCGGCATCCGTATCGACGATGGCGGCGATTAATTCCTGCTGCAACGCACTGACTGTCGGCCGGCCGGCAGCAGTCGCTTCCGGCAACGCGATGCCGAGACCACGACATAGTTCGCACAGCTGATAGAACGTTTCGCGGGCATCGCCTTGCACGTCGAGGCTGCGTTGCAGCGTGGCGCGCAACAAATGCGCGAGGTTATCGCAACGCTCTGCATAGCGGCCCATCCAGAACAGATTCTCGCCGGCATGGGATGAAATATCCACAGTGCTGCGAATCGCGTCGAGCGCACTGCGGCAACCGTCGCGCCGGCCGTCGATATGCGCGACCGGTGTGGTAGCGGCGTCAGCGGGTTCGTCCTGTTGGGCGCGTATCTGCCCGAGCACCCAGACATCCTTGCTGGCCCCGCCCTGCTGCATCGACACCACATCCTTACGCTGGCGCGGTGCGACTCGCGTCAGGCCGCCGGGCATGACGTGGTAGCTGCCGTCGGCGGCGGCAACGACGAACACGCGCAAACTCACCGCCCGGCTCATCAAACGATATTCGCCGCTGCGCGACAACACCGGCGCCTGCGACAGGCGCACCCATTCCTGCGCTACATAGGCATGCGGTTGCGCGTGCAAACTCTCGATCAGACGCTGACGCGACTGCGCATTCAAGCTGTGACCGTAGATCGGCTGCATCCGCATCGATGGAAATGCCGGCATGATGACCAACTGTTCCAGATTGGCCAAGGTATAGTCAAGCGCCAGCTTCTCGCCGCACCACCAGGAGGCGACGGCGGGCAGCGCCAGCGGCTGCCCCAGCAAGCGCTTGCAGATTGCCGGTAAAAAGCCATGCACGGCGCTGGATTCCAGCACGCCGCTGCCGAGCGAATTGGCGATGAGCACATTGCCGAGGCGTGCCGCCTGGACCAGACCGGGAATGCCAAGCGCCGAATCGGCGCGCAACTCCAGCGGATTGTTGCGGCTGACCGAAAATTGACCCAGCAAAGGGCATAGTGCTGATTCAAAATTGACCCAGGTGTTCTACTTGTCCTGTCTAATTTTTAGGCAGGAGATATAAGGTGATCACCATGGAAATGTTA
>NZ_JBIIVN010000231.1:0-2546 GCF_044339385.1 Collimonas sp.
GCAGCATTCGACGCTTGACTATCGTTCACCCTGCCAGTATTTAGATGACAGGCTCACTGAGCAACATCAGGAAAAACAGGCGGCATAAAAGCCACCTGTTGGGAGACGAAAAATCGAGGGAAGCTCAGATATTTGTCTGGACAGATGGGTCCACTTTATGTGGCCGGCTCGGTCGTCATCATTGCTTTTTAAACATTGCGCAAACCTCTGCTTACGCGATCTGCAATAGCCTTGCCGGCATGATTCCGCGTAACGCATTGCACACCATGAGCTGCTCGGCGGCCAGCAAATCTTCCATGCTCAAGCTGCGTTCGGCAGCATCCCAGGCGGCATCGTTCAACACGACGCTGCGCATTACGCCCGGCAGCAATCCTGAGTGCAGCGGCGGCGTATACCAGCGCCCGTCCAGCTTGACGAAGACGCTGCTGCGACCGCCCTCGGTCAGTTCACCTTGGCGATTGAAGAACAGCATATCGAACGCGCCCAGTTGCTGCGCTTCTTGCCATGCTTGATCGTAGCGTTGCCGCAAAGTGGTTTTATGCCTGAGAAATATATCGCCGCCATCCATCGGTGTTTGAGCGATCAATAAGCTCACGGGCGTCTCCAGCATTTCCAACGGCGCGCTCTGCAGGCTGCAATTGCCATCTGCGGACAGCGTCAGACGTAAACGCTGCGGACCTGTCGCCGGCAAATTTGCGCAGTGCGCCCGCAAAGCTTCACCCAATTCGGTCTCGTCGAAAGGAAAACCAAAGTAGGCGGCTGAAGCCCGCAACCGCCGCAAATGTAAATCAAGATGCCGACAACCATCTGCGCGAGTCGCATGGATGGTTTCAAACAACGAAAAATCGCGGCATAAACCGGTCAGAAATTTTGCCTTCAGTGCACATTCGGCATATTCGTCGGCCGCCACACTATCGTGCACGATACCGGCACCGACCCCCATTTCACCGTGCCGTATGGTCGCCCCCAAAGCAGAATCCGGGCCCGGCGGCTCCAGCAGCACAGTGCGGATCGGCACCGACAGACAAAAATCGCCAAATTCGCGGTTGTCGGTAGCTGCCTCGAACCAGCCTATGGCGCCAGTGTACAAACCGCGCGGTTCGGGTTCCAGCTCATCGATAATCTGCATGCTGCGAATTTTCGGGGCACCAGTTATCGAGCCGCACGGATATAGCGCCTGCACTACATCGCTCAAGGTAGCATCGTCACGCACCCGGGCTTGTACCGTGGAAGTCATTTGCAGAACGGTATTGAAACGAGTGACTTCAAAAAGTTTCGGCACATGAACCGAACCGGGGACTGCAATACGCCCCAGGTCATTGCGCAGTAAATCCACGATCATCAGATTTTCCGCCCGGTTCTTGGGATCGGCTGCCAACGCTAACGCAGTTCGTTGGTCTTGCTCAGGATCGCCGCTGGCCGCAGCGGTGCCTTTCATCGGTCGCGCGGTCAACCTGCCGTCGGCGCAGCGGACAAACAACTCTGGCGATAATGACAGCACCGCGCCACCGTCCGGCAAGGCGATCAGGGCGCCGTAAGGCACCGGCTGGCGTCCGCGCAACTGCCGGTAAAACGCCAGCGGGCTGCCGAACATATCGAAACGCAAGCGATACGTATAGTTCACCTGATAGGTATCGCCAGCCTCGATATAGGTATGGATTTTGGCAATCGCCGCAGCAAAATCTTCTGCACTGACATTCGCGCGCAGATTCGCAATGCCGGCATCGACATCGCACGGTTCTTCAGCCTGACGCTGTGCCAGCCAGAGCGCCACTTCTTCTTGGCGCAACCGGCGGCAATCCGCAAACAACAAAATTTGCGCTAATGACTGCGGCTTTTTTTTCTGCTGGATTGCAGACAGTGCATGAAATACATGCTGCGAACCCAATCCCAATCCCAATCCCAATCCTAATCCTAATCCTAATCCTAATCCTAATCCTAATCCTAATCCTAATCCTAATTCATAGTTAAACAACGCTACTGCATGCAGCCCATTCCGCAAACCATTTTGCATTTTTGATAGAAAATCCGGCAAATCCTCAGATCGTGAGCATTGCAGACGCTCGACCAGACCGGTGTAAAGGCGTGATGAGCCAGCCACGCAGGGATCGGCGCCGCTGTCATCAAGCAATGCAAAGCAATCGGAAAATTCGGCGGATTGAGAATCAAACGTTGTATTCATAATTTTTTGCAAACAAACAGCGTGCCGCGGTTGCGATGGTATTGCGCGCCAACGGCCAAAGGCTGCCATGCTACCTGATCGGCCGACGATTAACCAAAACGCTATAATTATGCACTTCGCTGGCACAGCCGCTTACGCTCCCCAAATCTCAGTCACGGCAGCGTCAACTGAGCTTCCCTCGATTTTTCGTCTTCCAACAGGTGGCTTTTATGCCGCCTGTTTTTCCTGATGTTGCTCAGCGAGCCAGTCATCTAAATACTGGCAGGGTGAACGATAGTCAAGCGTCGAATGCTGCCGTTGGCGATTATAAAAGACTTCGATATATTTAAAGCTGGCCGCCCGCATATCGGCATGGCTCGCAAAG
>NZ_JBIIVN010000084.1:0-10941 GCF_044339385.1 Collimonas sp.
TGCCATTTTGTTTCTCCTTCACGAGATGGAAAAAATCAAGCTCCAAGTTGGAAACCCGACGAACCCATCGCGATGGGTACGGCGGATTATTCATCGGCACAATCAATTCTGCTTGTGCTAATGAATTCGGCACCAACTGAACTGCCCCATCCCCTCATTGATGCAGCACTTCAGCCATCATTGACCCCTACTCTGTCGCAGCACGTATCTGCCGCGCTTCAGAGTCAAAAAACGCGGCGGTTACGCCGGCGTCGGAATTCTATTGCGGAGACACTTTGCTTTTCCCAAAGAAAACGCCGCCAAACCCGATTGAATCGGGGTAAGCGGCGACAACAGATAAGAACGAAGCTGTCTTTGACTGTTCATTAAATTTGGAAATCACCTTTCAGTTGCGCAGTCTTTTTATGTACTAAGCGCTGCAGGTCTCCATCTACCTCGTCCATCCATCTCGTTATTTTTGTCCGAGATCTGAAGCCTTTATTCCCAATTCAGTGCGCCGCCGGTTTGGTATTCGATGACACGAGTCTCAAAAAAGTTACGTTCTTTTTTCAGATCGATCATCTCACTCATCCAGGGGAAGGGATTTTCTTCCTGAGGGAACATTGGGTCCAGTCCGATCTGTTGCGCGCGGCGATTTGCGATGAACCGCAAATATCCTTTGAACATCGGCGCATTCAAACCGAGCACTCCACGCGGCATTGTATCCTCTGCGTAGCGATATTCCAACTCTACTGCGCTTAAAAACAACGCTTTAATCTCATCACGGAATTCCGATGTCCACAAATGCGGATTTTCCATCTTGATCGTGTTGATCAAATCGATCCCGAAATTGCAGTGCATCGACTCGTCGCGCAAGATGTATTGATACTGTTCGGCGGCGCCCATCATCTTGTTCTGACGGCCCAGCGCAAGGATCTGCGTGAAACCGACATAGAAGAAAAGTCCTTCCATGATGCACGCGAATACGATCAGCGAGCGCAGCAGTTTCTGGTCGTTTTCAATGGGGCCAGTCTTGAACTCAGGATCGGTCAGGGTATTGATGAACGGGATCAGGAACTCGTCCTTGTCGCGGATCGATTTGACTTCGTGATAAGCGTTGAATATTTCTGCCTCGTCCAAGCCGAGCGATTCCACGATGTATTGATACGCGTGGGTGTGGATGGCTTCTTCGAAAGCCTGACGCAGCAGGTACTGGCGGCATTCCGGCGCAGTGATGTGACGGTAAGTGCCGAGTACGATATTGTTGGCGGCCAGCGAGTCGGCAGTAACGAAAAATCCGAGGTTCCGCTTGACCAGACGGCGTTCGTCTTCAGTCAGGCCGTTGGGATTTTTCCACAGTTCGATATCGCGCTGCATATTGATTTCCTGCGGCATCCAGTGGTTGGCGCAACCCGCCAAGTACTTGTCCCAAGCCCATTTGTACTTGAAGGGCACCAGTTGGTTGACGTCGGTGTGGCCGTTGATGATGCGCTTGTCGGCAGCATTGACGCGGTGCGTGGTATCGACCGCAGGCGCAGCAGTGGCTTGTCCCATCATTGTCGGGTTGAGAGCAGTATCGGACATTTGCGGGCGAGCCGAGGGGGCAAACCCTGGCTGTGCCGACGGGGTACGAGCAGCGGGCGCCGAACTTTTTTCTTCATCCCAGGAGAGCATTCTTTATTCCTTTATCTTTGTAGGGTGAGCACTGTGCCCACGCGTGATGTCAACTCTGTCATCACGCTTACTTCAGTAACGCGTGGGCAAACTTACTGCCCGCCCTACTTTTCTTTGCAATTTATACGTTTTAACTAATGAGTTGGATGCAGAGGCGCGGCAAGTTTGCTGCGCCACGCTATAGCGGCTCTTAACGACTCGCTGTGCGCCTCTGTCTCCAGATAACTACTTGCCGGCCTAATTACTCACCTAATTACTGGCAAGCTTCGCACTCTTCAAAACCCGGATCACCAGGACGCATTGTGCATGCCGGACCGTCCAGTTCCTGCGGCGCTGCGTCCACGGCTGCAGTGCCGTATGTTGCAGCCGCACCACCGCTGATGCCGCCGTCTACCGCCACCGCATTCAACGCGCCGGTTTTCGACGTCGACTTCTCGGTATGCGTTGCGCCAATGGTACGCAGATAGTAGGTGGTCTTCAGACCGCGCAACCATGCCAGTTTGTAGGTTTCATCGAGCTTCTTGCCGGATGCGCCCGCCATATAGATATTCAGCGATTGCGCTTGGTCAATCCACTTCTGGCGACGTGATGCCGCCTCCACCAGCCAGGAAGGCTCGACCTCGAATGCCGTGGCATAGATGTCGCGCAAATCCTGCGGGATACGATCGATCTTGGCCAGGCTACCATCGAAATACTTGAGATCGGAGATCATCACTTCATCCCACAGACCGCGCGCTTTCAGGTCGCGCACCAAATATTCATTGATTTCGGTGAACTCGCCCGACAGGTTCGATTTGACGTACAGATTTTGGTAAGTCGGTTCGATACATGCCGATACACCGATGATGTTAGAGATCGTCGCTGTCGGTGCAATCGCTACGCAGTTCGAATTGCGCATGCCGAACTCCTTGATGCGGGCGCGCAGTTCAGTCCAGTCCAAGGATTCGGACAGGTCGGTTTCGAGATAGCCACCGCGCTCTTCAGCCAGCAGTTTCAGCGAATCTTGCGGCAGGATGCCGCGGTCCCACAAGGAGCCGCGGTAGCTGCTGTAACGACCGCGCTCTTGCGCCAGCTCGGTCGATGCCCAGTAGGCGTGGAAACAGACCGCTTCCATCGAACGATCGGCGAATTCGACCGCTTCTTTGGATGCATAAGGCACGCGCATCATGTGCAGACAATCCTGGAAACCCATGATGCCGAGACCAACCGGACGATGACGCAGGTTAGAGTCACGCGCCTTCTTGACTGCATAATAGTTAATATCGATCACGTTATCCAGCATGCGCATCGCAGTATTGATGGTTTTCTGCAATTTGACGCGATCCAGCTGGCCGTCTTTCATGTGCGCCGGCAGGTTGACCGAGCCCAGGTTACAGACCGCGATCTCGGATTCATTGGTGTTGAGCGTGATCTCGGTGCACAGGTTTGAGCTGTGGACCATGCCGACGTGCTGCTGCGGCGAACGGATGTTGCATGGGTCCTTGAAAGTGATCCATGGGTGGCCGGTTTCAAACAGCATCGACAACATCTTGCGCCACAAATCCAATGCCTGGACTTTCTTGAACAGGCGCAGTTCGCCGTGCGCCGCCTTGGCTTCGTAGCCAGTATAGGCGGCTTCGAAAGCCTTGCCGACCTTATCATGCAGGTCCGGCGTATCGCTTGGCGAGAACAGGGTCCACTCGCCTTTTTCCATCACGCGCTTCATGAACAGATCTGGAATCCAGTTGGCAGTGTTCATGTCGTGGGTGCGACGGCGATCGTCACCGGTATTTTTACGCAGGTCGAGGAACTCCTCGATGTCCATGTGCCAGGTTTCCAGGTAGGTGCAGACCGCACCCTTGCGCTTGCCGCCCTGGTTGACCGCCACGGCGGTGTCGTTGACCACTTTCAGGAACGGCACCACACCTTGCGATTTGCCGTTGGTGCCCTTGATGTGGGCCCCCAGCGAGCGCACCGGCGTCCAGTCGTTGCCGAGGCCGCCGGCGTACTTCGCCAGCAAGGCGTTTTCCTTGATGGCTTCATAGATGCCGTCGAGATCGTCGGCCACCGTTGTCAGGTAGCACGACGACAGTTGCGAGCGCTGGGTGCCGGAGTTGAACAGGGTCGGTGTCGAGCTCATGAAATCGAAACTCGACAGCAGGTTGTAGAACTCGATGGCACGCGCTTCGCGATTGACTTCATTCAATGCCAGGCCCATCGCCACGCGCATGTAAAACGCCTGCGGCATTTCGATACGAATATCCCGGATGTGCAGGAAGTAACGGTCGTACAGCGTTTGCAGACCGAGGTAGCCGAATTGCAGATCGCGCTTCGGCTGCAATGCTTGACCCAGCAACGCCAGGTCGAATTGCCCTAGCTTGGCATCGAGTAAATCTGCTTCAATCCCTTTTTTAATGAATTTCGGGAAATATTCAAGATATTCGGCAGGAGCGTCAGCTTGCGCTACTTCTTTCCCAAACACTTCCTTGCGAATCGTATGCATCAGCAGACGTGCCGTGACCGTGCTGTACGCAGGGTCTTTTTCCATCAGTGCACGCGCCGCCAGGATCGCCGATTTGTGCAGCTCTTCGACCGGCACGCCGTCGTACAGATTCTTGACAGTTTCGGCCAGGATCGCTTCAGCGTCGACGTGTTTTTCCAGACCGATACAGGCGGCGGTAATCAGGCCACGCACCTGATTCATATCCAGCACGCGGCGCTGACCGTCTTCCGTGACGAACAATTCGGTGACATCGGCGGCTGCCTTGCTGCCGTTTTGCTGCTGCGAACGCTCTTCCATGCGTTTGGCGCGGTACAGCACGTAGGCGCGCGCCACATCGTGTTCGCCGGAGCGCATCAGGGACAACTCGACCTGGTCCTGAATGTCTTCAATATGGAACGTGCCGCCGTTCGGCTGCCGGCGCACCAGCGCTGCAACCACATTCGAGGTCAGTTGCTCAACGAGTTCGCGCACGCGCGCAGAGGCCGCACCTTGGCCGCCATTAACCGCGAGAAAAGCTTTGGTGACAGCGATCGAAATCTTGGATGGCTCGAAACCCACCACGGCGCCATTACGGCGAATGATCCGGTAGTCGCCGAAACTGCCGGATACCTTGACGGGAGAGCCGCTGCCGGCCGATGACGTAACACCAGCAACATCGGCTGATGATTTGACGGAAATTTCTTGAGTAGATTGCACTGAGCCTCCCGAGACTGTGAAAGCAGGCGAACTCATTCCGCCTGCTGTTATTAATGAGAACCTTTGAACCGACAACGGTTCAGCGGTGCAGATACAACACATGCCATTTCTACATCAGTCACTCGCTATGCCGGTCCTGCCTTCATGCTGTAGCGACAAGACTGGCCCCTCATGACTGACATCAAAACGGAATGACTGAAAATGCACTAGCTTAAGTGTTGAAAATACGTTGAAAACAAGATGAAAAAAGCGCGCCAAAAAAGCCTGCCAAATACCACTGACAGACTACTGACAGCAAACTCGACCAACTGGGAAAGCGTCCTGCCGCCTATCCGGCACCGACATCTGCAGCTACATCTATATAAGTACAAGATAAAGCATTCAAATATGCAGACAGACAACAAAACAGCCAAATACGAGACAGAAAACACTACATATAGTTTTCTGGAATTTATTTCTACTAATTGTAGTACCTGGAAGTCGCTGACGCAATCTATAAAAGCGATCTTTTTTATGCGCAAAAACCAAGAATGCAATTGACTTTTTCAGTCTATGACCGGAAAGCGAAGTTGCGACTTACCGGGCACTTGCGGCCTATGTCCGGCTAAGGCTTGCTGGTATTGGGCCCAGTCGAAAAACGTTCCCGGATCGGTCTTCCGGCCCGGCGCGATATGCTGGTGCCCAGCCACCGCGGCGAGAGGATAACGCAAGCGCAACGCATGGGTCAATGTTGCCAGGGTCTGGTATTGCAGATCGGAAAATTGTTCGACATCGCTGCCTTCCAACTCAATCCCGATCGAGAAATCGTTGCACCGTTCGCGCCCCTCGAACCTTGATACCCCGGCGTGCCAGGCACGTTCGTTGGCCGACACGAACTGCACCACGCCGCCGTCGCGCAGTATCAGGAAGTGGGACGAGACCCGCAGCGCCCGCAACTGCTCAAAATAAGGATGCGCATTATAGTCGAGCCGGTTACTGAACAGATCGACAATGTAGGGGCCGCCAAACTGGCCCGGCGGCAGGCTGATATTGTGAATCACCAACAGATCGGCGTCACAGCCGGCAGGCCTGGCATCGCAATTCGGCGATGCCACGCGCACCACTTCATCGGAGCAGCACCAGCCATCAGCACCAACCTCAAAGTGAGGGCGCACCGTTAATCCCGCATTACTTTGCCGCTCCGTCATGGTCACAATCAATTAAATAAATTAACCTTCTTCATCCGCTTAATCCTGCTCATGAATCGATAATCGTTGCATCCGGTAGCGCAACTGGCGGAAACTGATACCCAGCAAATCGGCCGCCTTGGTGCGATTGAAATGGGTACGCGCCAATGCTTGCCGAATGACATCGCGTTCGATGTCGTCGAGATAAGTCGGCAGCGACGGCGGCAATTCCTGGCCGCTACGCTGTATCACGGTGCTGTTTACCGCCGCCTCGGGAGGCCCCGGCATGGCGCTGACGGTCGCCCCCCCAGCGCCCACCGAGATATCAATCTCCGGATCATCGAACCTCGACGGCTCGGACGGCATCGCGCCCGCCGCTCCCTTCAAGCCAAGATCGGCAACTTCGATCAAGCCGTCGTTAGCAAAAGCCAGCGCACGCTCCAGAATGTTTTCCAGTTCGCGCACGTTACCGGGAAACGCATAGGCGCGTAAGGCAGCCAATGCTGCCGGCGTCAGACTGGCTTGCTCTGCTTGCGGCGCAAATACCGACAGACGCGCCAGGATTGCCTTGACCAACAGCCCGATATCGTCGAGTCGCTCTCGCAGAGGCGGTAGTTTTAATTCAATGACATTCAAACGATAGTACAAATCCTGCCGAAATCTACCTGATTCAACACACTCTGCCAGATTCTGATGAGTCGCACTGATCAAACGCACGTCAACTGCCTCCTCCGTCGTGGCGCCGACTTTACGCACGCGCCGCTCCTGGATCGCTCGCAGCAGCTTGACCTGCATCGCCAGCGGCAGATCGGCCACCTCGTCGAGCAACAAGGTGCCGCCATTGGCAGCCTGAAAAAAACCGTCGCGGTCATCGGTGGCGCCGGTAAATGCGCCTTTGCGATAGCCGAAGAATTCGGCTTCCATCAAGGCTTCCGGGATTGCGCCGCAATTGACGGCAACGAAGGGCTTGTCGGCACGCGGACTAAGCGCATGAATATCGCGCGCGGCCAACTCCTTGCCGCTGCCGGACTCGCCGGTGATTGCTACCGGCGCCACGCTGCGTGCCAGACGGACGATCTGGTCGCGCAACTCCTGCATCACAGCCGACTGGCCAATCAGGCGCAAGCCAGAACTGCCGCGCCCGCGCGTATCCGGCTGCGGACGGTTCTGCTCGGCCGGTGTCCCGATACGTAACGCCGATTGCACCATCAGGCGCAATTGATCAAGCGCCACCGGTTTTGCCAAATAGTCAAAAGTGCCGGCCTTGAGCGCCATGGCGGCATTGTCGGCGCTGCCGTAGGCGGTGATCACCGCGATCGGGATGGCTTTTTCGCCGCTGCTCACTTCACGCACAAGTTCAATCCCCAGCCCATCCGGCAAACGCATGTCGGTCAGCACTAGCGCATAGTCGCGCTGCGCCAAATGGGCCCGCGCCTCGGTCAGGTTCTCGGCGCTGTCGACGTCGAGTCCCATTTTGACCAGTGCGATTTCTAGCAATTCGCGCAGATGGGCTTCGTCATCAACGACCAGAATACGAGGTGAAGTCATGGCAATGTTATTTTTTCAGTCAGTTTAATCATCAAGGAACAGCATAACGGAGCTTACACACTCCAATCAATTGACTACACGGGATCACGGTGAGCAAACGCAATAACAAAACGGCCGCTAACGTGGCTGGAATTCTGTCCTTGAATATCATGCCGGTATTCATAATCGAGCAGCGCACCGTTATTCAAACATAATTCCCGCGCTAAAAACAATCCCAGTCCAGTACCTTTGCTAGACGTGGTGTAGAAAGGTTCAAACAAGTGGGAACGCACTGCCGGAGAAATCGGCTCGCCGTCATCCTGCACACGCAGCTCCAGGCGACCGGCGACGCTAGACATCACATGCAGGCGCACCCCACCCGGCCTGCCGCTACAGTAACGCACCGCATTTGATAGCAGATTGGCCACCACCTCGCGCAGATGCAAGGGATCGAACCAGACCTGATGGCGGTCCGCCGCATTGATCTGCAGCGCGATACTATCGGCCGCCACCGCATGGGTTTGCCGGAATTCATTGACGATGTCTTGCAGCAGCGGAGCCAGCAAGATCGGCTCAAGCTGCCGCTGAGCCTTGCGCGACAGCTTGAGAATATCTTCGATCATGCGATTCAGGCGCGCCACATTGTCATCGATAATCGCCAGCAGACGTTCCTGCGACTGGTTGATTACCTCTTCTGACAGCAAGGTCGATGCATAGGAGATCGAGGCCAGCGGATTGCGTACCTCATGGGCGATACTGGCGGTGAGGCGTCCCATCGAGGCCAACTTGAGCTGCTGCGCCTGGTTTTCGATTTCGCTGACGTCTTGCAGAAAGATGACAGCGCGATATTCGCTCAAATCACTCATGCGGACGGCCGCAAAGCGAACCTTTAAATGCGCCACCAGCTCGCGCCGTCCGCTACAGTCCAGAGTCGCGGCATCCGGCCCGAGATCTTCGGTGTGCTTGATGTTGACATATACCGCCTCGCCGGCAATCGGCGAGACGTTGCCGGGTAAATCGCTGACCCGCGCCTGCCAGCTAAACAACGCTTCGGCAATCGGCGCCAGCAGCGTCGAATCGCTGAGTTTGAGGCGCGGCTCCTCATTAGTGAGCGACAAACCCAGCATGCGTTCAGCGGCCGGATTAGCCATGATCAGCGCCCCCACCGGATCGACCACCAGCAAACCGTCGCCCATATCCTGGATGGCTATGCGGTTAATGTCCATTTGCACCCGCAGATCCCTGCCGCGCTGAGTCGCCAGCTCTTCCTGCTTGATCAACTTGCCGGCAAGACGATTAATGACCAGCACCGAAAAGAAAAATGCGCTGCCGTACAAACCGGCGTGCATGGTCGAAATATCTGGTGTCGACTGCAATATCTGGTATCCGGTCTCCGCGAGCAAAACCATGGTCGCAACCGAGACGAACACCAGCGCTACCAACAGCGGCGCCAGGATCGCGGCACCGGCAAGTGAAAACAGGTAGAGAATCGCCAGACCGCCTTTGGCACCGCCGGCACCAACATAAAGTATTGATACCGCGGCGATATCGACGCTGATCGGCAGCACGATCTGCAACATGTAGTGTCGCCGGTGATATGCCGTCACCAATGCGAACAGGATGGCACAGAGCAGGTAAACACTACAGGTTTCCGGGCTGGTGAACAGTTGAGAGAACCAGATTTCGTTTTTGCTCTGGGTGCTGAGGTAGGCCAGCATCACCATCGCCACGACAATTCGGGTCACATTGAAGGTTTGCGCCGAGCGCCAGAAAGTCTCAGGTTTATCATTGGGCTGGAGGCGCCTAGCGTTGATCATGCGTATTTATCCTGTCTTGCAACAATCGGGAAATCACCTTCATGGCATCGTGCGCCGCTGGCCTGAGCCATGCGGGCTCGATGCGCCAGGCGGCGTGCCAACCAAGCAACCGAGAAACTTAGGAAGCATGAAGCCGGCGATGTTCGGTGCTACAGAATATCGCGCCGGAGGAATCGGCAATTGCCTCTGATGCCGGGAAATGCATGCCGCAATGGGCGCAAGCGACCATCGCCTCGACCGGCGTCGGCTCGGGCGCGGCAGATGCAGGCATGGCACCGGGAAAAGAGTCGCCGCCAGACGACGAGCGATCACGGCCGAGATTTTTTTTCAAACGCTGGAACCAGACAATCACGGCCAGCAGGATAACAACCAAAATAACGAATCTCATACCAATACCCGATGCAATACAACTTCAAGCACGAAACGGCTCCCGACATATGCCAGTAGCAAAATGGCAAAACCGGTCAAGGTAAAACTCAGCGCCGTGCGGCCGCGCCAGCCTTGCCACTTGCGACCGGCCAGCAACAAGCCGAACAAGGCCCACGACAGCATGGTGAAAATGGTCTTGTGGTCCCATTTGAACGCTTTACCGAACAACTGTTCGGAGAACACCACGCCAGACAGTACCGTCAGCGTCAGCAGCGCAAAACCGAATGCGATCAGCCGAAACAATAATTTTTCCATGGTCAGCAAGGCCGGCAAGCGGTCCAGCGCCATGCCGAACCAACCGCCCCTGACGCCACCCGGACTGGTATGCAGTCGCGACTCTTGCAACACCATCAAGACCGCATGAAAGGCGGCGATGGTCAGCGTACTGTAGGCCAGGATGGAAATCACGATATGCCATAAAAATACCGGTGATTTATCATCCAGCGGCACCATATTACCGGGGAAGATTGGCGGCAGCACGGCCGCCACGGCCGCTATGGGCAGCACCAGAACCCGCAGCCCGTCGAGTGTGTAATTGCGGTTCTCCAACCAGTAAGCCGCCACCGACACCCATAAAGTTGCCGACAGCATCACCGCGAACCCGACACGCAACTCTTCCGGCCCCACCACGTCGGCCCACAGCACGCCGCCATGCAACAACCAGGCGGCGGCAACGACTACCGAAAT
Organism: Collimonas sp.; assembly: GCF_044339385.1. Classification (NCBI taxonomy): domain Bacteria; kingdom Pseudomonadati; phylum Pseudomonadota; class Betaproteobacteria; order Burkholderiales; family Oxalobacteraceae; genus Collimonas; species Collimonas sp. The sequence continues at coordinate 10,458 of NZ_JBIIVN010000084.1, forward strand.
AGTCTGGCGCCGGATGGATGGCAAAAAGGTGCAGCCTGTATATAAGAGCGCCACCAGAACGAAAAGATATGTTTGCATCGTGTAAGTTTACAGCAAGTGACGCGCCAGCGGCGTGGCGATGATGCTCAATGATAGCGTAAGCCAGGACCACATTTCACGCGGGTCGTCTTGGACGGGTTCTCAGGTTGCTTGTTCGGTTGCTTGTTCGGTTGCTTGTTCGGTTGCTTGTTCGGTTGCTTGTTCGGTTGCTTGTTAGACTGCCTTTTGCCTTGCATCTTGCATTGCGGATTCAGGCAAGCAGATGGCCTCGCCAGTTATTGATATTAATACATCACGATTGCAGCATGACGACGTCGGGCGCTTCGCTATTCACACCGAAGTCTCTGTTTGAGCTTCCCCCGAAATTTAGTCTTCCATAGGTAACGTAAAATCAACGATCCTTTGGAAAGACCAGCAATGAAGAAGATACCAAAACAGATGTACA
>NZ_JBIIVN010000085.1:0-10879 GCF_044339385.1 Collimonas sp.
CTGCCAGTATTTAGATGACTGGCTCGCTGAGCAACATCAGGAAAAACAGGCGGCATAAAAGCCACCTGTTGGAAGACGAAAAATCGAGGGAAGCTCAAGTGAGTCAGCCGCCTGGCAGGCAAGATTGCCGTATGTGAGGCCACAGTCGATGTGGCGCACCATTATTGGAATGAAATAGTATGAATAAATTTACTGTACTGGATGGTTTGGTGGCGCCGCTGGATCGCGCCAATGTCGACACCGATGCGATTATCCCAAAGCAGTTCCTGAAATCGATCCAACGCACCGGTTTTGGCCCTAACTTGTTTGACGAATGGCGTTATCTGGATCATGGTGAGCCTGGTATGGATAATTCGCGTCGTCCGCTCAATCCGGATTTCGTGCTGAATCAGTCGCGCTATCAAGGTGCTTCGATTTTGCTGACGCGCAAGAATTTCGGTTGCGGTTCCTCGCGCGAGCATGCGCCGTGGGCTCTTGATCAGTACGGATTCCGCGCCCTGATCGCGCCGAGTTTCGCAGATATTTTTTTCAACAACTGCTTCAAGAACGGTTTGTTGCCAATCGTGTTGTCCGAGGCTCAGATAGACCGTTTGTTCGACGAAGTCAAGGCATTTCCGGGCTTCCGCCTGCTAGTCGATCTGGAAAAACAACTGGTTACTACCGCCAACGGCAATATCAGCTATCCGTTTGAAATTGGTGAATTCCGCAAATACCGCCTGCTCAACGGCCTTGACGATATTGGCCTCACGCTGCGTCAGTCGGACAAGATTCGCGACTTCGAAGAGCGTCACCTGTTCGCCCAGCCTTGGCTCTCCAACACGATTTAACGCGGCGCTGCGCAACGATAATAATCAACATAACCAATATTTTTTGAATTTTTCAAGCTCAGGAAAAATGAAGATAGCAATTTTGCCAGGCGATGGCATCGGTCCGGAAATCGTTGATCAAGCGGTCAATGTGCTGAACGCACTCGGCGAAAATTTCGAGCTGGAAACTGCTCCGGTCGGCGGTGCCGGTTATGCCGCGCATGGCCATCCGTTGCCGGAGGGTACCCTGAAACTGGCGAAGGATGCCGGTGCGATTCTGTTCGGTGCTGTCGGCGACTGGCAGTACGATACCCTGGAGCGCTCGTTGCGCCCGGAGCAGGCGATCCTCGGCCTGCGCAAGCATCTCGGCTTGTTCGCCAACCTGCGTCCGGCGATTCTCTATCCAGAGCTGGCCAATGCCTCGACATTGAAGCCGGAAGTCGTGTCAGGATTAGACATTCTGATCATCCGTGAACTCACCGGCGATATCTATTTCGGCCAGCCACGCGGAGTGCGTACCGCGCCAGATGGCGCCTTCAAGGGCGAGCGTGAAGGTTTCGATACCATGCGCTACGCAGAGTCGGAAATCCGTCGCATTGCCCACGTGGCTTTCCAGGCGGCGCAAAAGCGTAGCAAGCGCCTGACCAGCGTCGATAAGGCGAATGTGCTGGAGACTTTCCAGTTCTGGAAAGATATCGTCACTGAAGTGCATAAAGAATATCCCGACGTGGCACTGGATCACATGTACGTCGATAACGCCGCGATGCAACTGGTGCGCGCGCCGAAAAAGTTCGATGTCATCGTCACCGGCAACATGTTCGGCGATATTTTGTCGGATCAGGCCTCCATGCTGACCGGTTCGATCGGCATGCTGCCTTCGGCATCGCTGGATACCAACAACAAGGGCTTGTATGAGCCGTCGCACGGCTCGGCGCCGGATATCGCCGGCAAGAACATCGCTAATCCGCTGGCGACCATCCTGTCAGTAGCGATGATGCTGCGCTTTTCGCTGAACAAGGCGGAACAAGCCGATCGTATCGACAATGCAGTCAAGAAGGTGCTGGCGCAAGGTTTGCGCACTGCCGATATTTATGAGGCAGGTACTATTAAAGTCGGTACCAGCGAAATGGGTGCGGCAGTGGTCAAGGCGCTTGGGTAAAGAAATTTGGCAGGTGGGTCTGCCGTGGAGTACGGGGCTTTTCCCCGATTTTGTTAGGGAATCATGATGAAACTGGTTGGTTTGGTCGGTTGGCGTGGCATGGTGGGTTCGGTCTTGTTGCAGCGTATGCAGGAAGAGGGCGACTTCGCCCATATCGAGCCGGTATTTTTCTCAACTTCAAATGCTGGCGGCAAAGCTCCGGCACTGGCTAAAAACGAAACAACGTTAAAAGATGCCACCGATATTGAAGCGCTGAAAAAATGCGACATCATTATTACCTGCCAAGGCGGCGACTACACCAGCGAGATTTTCCCGCAACTGCGTGCAGCAGGCTGGAACGGCTACTGGATTGACGCCGCGTCGACGCTGCGCATGAAGGATGACGCCATCATCGTGCTTGATCCCGTCAACCTGGATGTGATCAAAGACGGCCTCAGTCGCGGCGTCAAGAACTACATCGGCGGCAATTGTACGGTCTATTGCATGATGATGGCGCTGGGCGGGCTGTTCCAGCACGATCTGATCGAGTGGATGACCTCCATGACCTATCAGGCCGCGTCCGGCGGCGGCGCGCAGCACATGCGCGAGTTGCTGACCCAGTTTGGTTCGATCAATGCCGAAGTAAAGGCATTGCTGGACGACCCAAAATCGGCGATCCTGGAAATCGATCGCAAAGTGCTGGGCAAGCAGCATTCGATGTCGTCCGATGAAATCAAACACTTCGGCGTGCCGCTCGGCGGCAATTTGATTCCCTGGATCGACAAGGACCTGGGGGGCGGCTTGTCTAAAGAAGAATGGAAGGCCGGCGCCGAAACCAACAAGATTCTTGGTCGTGGCGAAGGCTTCAGTAACGGCGGCAAGGCAATTCCGGTGGATGGCTTGTGTGTCCGTATCGGCGCTATGCGCTGCCACTCTCAAGCCCTGACGATCAAATTGACTAAAGATGTACCGTTGGACGAAATCAACGACATCATCGCCAGTAATAATCAATGGGTGAAGGTGGTGCCAAACGAGCGCGAAGCGTCAATGCGCGATCTGACCCCTGCCGCTGTGACCGGTAGCCTGACAATTCCTGTCGGTCGTCTGCGTAAATTGCAGATGGGTGGCGAATATTTGTCAGCATTTACGGTCGGTGATCAGTTATTGTGGGGAGCTGCCGAGCCATTGCGTCGTATGTTGAGGATTGTCCTCGACGCCTGACTTGCGCCAGTAGTTGTGATATTGTTGCTTAATTGCAAAATAGCCCGCTAAGTACTCTCTATGTGCGAGTCTTAGCGGGCTTCCCATATATTGTCAGTGTGACTAATAATTGAAGAATTATTGTTACGTCTGCAATGCGCGAGGTGTTGATTTTTAGAAAACTGGGTACAGTATTTGCTTTCATTACACTTTGTTATTCCATAGACGCCAACGGACAGTCCCACATGCCACAGAACATGCACATGAATTCTTCGAATACATTAATTTCCACCGGTTTAAAGACGCTCACTGCAGCCGTTGTGTCAGCGTTAATACTGATCTCCAGTGCAGAAGCCGCCGGGCTGGGAAAATTAACCGTGCTGTCCTCGCTGGGGCAACCGTTACGTGCAGAGATTGAGTTGACTGCTGTCAGCCCGGATGAGGCCGACGGGCTGACAGCTAAGCTTGCCAGTCCTGAAACCTACCAGCAAGCGAATATTGATTTTAATCCGGCTTTGCTGTCTTTGCAGTTCGCTATCGATCAGCGCAATGGCCGCAAATTCGTTCATGTGACCTCTAGTCAGGCAATCAACGAGCCTTTCGTCGATTTGTTAATGGAGTTGGGCGGCGCCAAGTCGCGCCTGGTCCGTGAATACACCGTATTACTCGATCCTGCCGGTCAGCGCCAGAATCAGCCGGTTCAGTTGGCGGCACCTGCGGTTGCGCGCCCACCCTCAAATGGCTCAGTGCCGGCAAGCGCCAATCGTAGCGTTGCGACGTCGAATCCTCAAGCCTCGTTCCAGCCTGGCCCCGCATCAACCATCACCGACGCCACCCGTGCGGCCGCGGCTAAAGCAGTGAGGAGTGCTGCCGTCGGCAGCACTGTCCCTGCCGCCACCGCTAACCCGGTTGTTGCAGATCAAGCCCCGAGAGGCAGCGGCGATTACCGTGTCAAGAAGGGCGATACGCTGCTCGCTATCGCCAACGATAATCTGCCGTCGGGTATTTCGCTCGACCAGATGTTGGTGGCGCTTTATCGCAACAACGAAGCCGCCTTCGTTGGCAAGAACATGAACCGCTTACGCTCCGGGCAGATTCTGTCTATCCCAGGCGCTGACGTTGCGCGCGGCGTCAGTCAGTCCGAGGCACGTAGTGTGGTGCTGGCGCAATCCAAAGACTTCAAGACTTATCGCAATGCGCTGGCCGGCCAGGTTGAAGCCGCAGCAGCGAATCAGGCGGTTGAATCGAAGCAAAGCGGTGGCGGCAAGATTGCGGCCAAAGTTGAAGATCAAGCCACCCCCGCTAGTGAATCGAAGGATAAACTAAAGCTGTCGCGTGGTGCTGTTGCGGCAGTCGGTACCGCCGCAGGCGCTGCCGTTGGCAGCAAGGAAGCCGCCGCTACAGCTGCGACCGAAGAAAAAATCGCCCGTGAAAAGGCCGAGGTAGAGGCTCAGGCGCGCGTCAAAGAGCTCGAAAAAAATGTCAGCGATTTGCAAAAAACGCTGGAGTTGAAGAATAAAAATCTGGCCGAACTGCAAAATCAAGCGAGTAGCGTGAAAGCGGCCCCGGCAACGCCGGCAGCACCAGCAGCAGCACCAGCCGCACCGGTAGCGAGTGTCGCCACCGCACCGGCATCCGCATCAGTTGCGGCAACTGCATCGGCTGCAGCAGATGCAGCTCCAGCTCCAGCGGTTGAGGCCAAGCCTACCGCGCCAGCAGTGGCACCGGTAGCCAAGCCTAAAGTGGCAGTGCCAGCCCCAACTGAACCTGGCTTCATTGACAGCATTTCCGAAAATCCGTTATTGCCGCCGGTCGGCGGTGTGCTGGTCGCATTGTTGGCCGGGCTCGGCCTGTTCCGCTATCGCCGCAACCGGGCTCGCCAACAGGCATTTCTCGACAGCAGCGGGGCGCCAATCACCAATTCGGGCTTAAAAGGTAACTCGCCGTTTGGTTCGACCGGCGGCCAAAGTGTTGATACCAAGAACAGCATCTTCAACTCGAATTTTGTGCCATCGGTCAGTCATCTTGACACTAACGTTGATCCTGTTGCAGAGGCGGATGTCTATATTGTCTATGGTCGCGATGCGCAAGCTGAGGAAATTCTTAAGGAGGCGCTGCGTAGTCAGCCAAGCCGCAATGCGATTCGCGTCAAGCTGCTGGAAATCTACGCTAACCGCAAGGATCCGCGCGCGTTTGAAATCCTGGCCAGTGAGTTGTACAGCCTGAGCCGAGGTGAAGGTGAAGATTGGCAACAGGCTGCTGCACTTGGCTTGAGTGTTGATCCTGCCAATCCCCTGTACGGCAGTGGCAAGCTGCAGGAGCAGGTAATCGCCAAAGCTGATTCGATTACCGCTCCGACCCAACCGATGGATGGTCTCGATTTCAACTCACTTACCGCGCCGACCCAGCCACAAGAGCCGCAGGTGGAGGATTTAGTCTCAGCCGAGCCGGTTCAATTGCTGGAACCGCTGACCGATAGCGAACTCGGTAAGCATGCGGTTGCTGCTTCAGCGCATGGTAATGACATTGATTTCGATTTGGAAGGGTTGGCGGCCGAAGGTTCTGCTAATCAGAATACGGTGCTGCTCTCTGCTCATGATGCTGGCAAAGCGATGCTGGATTCGCTGGATTTCGATCTGGATAGCAAATTAAGGCCGATGCCCGCGACCACTGCAGAAAAGTCGGCTTTCGCTTCTGAGGCAGCACCCGTGCTGACTGATCTGGAGTTTCCGCCTGGCGGTCAGCCGTCTGCCTACCAGGCAACGACTGCCCATATCGACATTCCTGCACAGCCCAAGCCTGCGGTCGACGCGCATGGCACGCCGACCTATGCTCAGCATGCAGAGCCGATGGTGGCGCCGCTGGAATTTAATCTCTCCGGCATGAATCTGGATCTCGATAACGCGGTTCAGGCACATACAGCGGTTGACAATGTTGCTGCGGCAGTCGGCAATCCAGAAATGGCAACCAAGCTGGATCTGGCTGTCGCCTACAAGGAAATTGGCGATAAAGATGGAGCGCGTGAATTGCTGGAGGAAGTCTTGAAGGGCGGCAGCGCAGACCAGGTTGATGCCGCCAAGGCCCTGTTGGCCAAGCCGTAAGTGTCGGCCGCAGAACAAACAGGAAAGCGGTAATATAAAAAACAGTTTGGTATTTATTTCTGGTGGCCTCAGCGTTGCACTGGAGCTTACTCAGACTCAATTTGTGAAATGCGTTTGTCAGATGTTTTAAAGCCGGCTGGGTAATGACAAGCGGTGCAGCACGGCGCTGTTGGTGCGCTAGCGGACGCCTTTGTCACGCTACCCGCATGCAAGACGCTGGTAGCGCAGGTAAGGGTGAAGGGGGAGTAAGCCCCATGCTGCGCGCTCGGCGCACGGTTCCCTCGAATACGCCAGAGGCACCTCTCGGCGTTGCATGCCTTTTTGCCGGTTGCTGATTATCCGCATCCTCGTCGTGGCCCATCACTACGTCGCATCGTCTTGCCAGGTTGCGCATGTGCCGCGCGGTCGGACTCCCAAATTGAATGCCAGCAGGTGCTTGCACCCGTTTTCATTTTTTTACGACTGGAGTTGCATTGAAACGGATCGTTCTTGGGGTGCAGTACGACGGCACTCCCTGGCAAGGATGGCAGACCCAGCCTAGCGGCAAAACCGTACAGGACAGACTGGAAGCCGCCTTGCAAAAATTTACACTGAAAGCGATCGGCACGACCTGTGCCGGGCGCACAGATTCGGGGGTCCATGCGCTTGAGCAGGTGGTGCATTTCGACACAGATTTGTCGCGCGAAGCGTTTTCTTGGGTGCGCGGCCTGAACGCATTCTTGCCGCCGTCAATCGCGGTGCGCTGGGCGCACGAGTTGCCGATAATTGCCGATGCGGGACAGGAAGACCAGTTTCATGCTCGTTTCAGTGCGACAACGCGCACTTATCATTATCTTTTGTATAATAACCCGGTGCGCTCGCCATTGCTGGAGGGGAAGGCTGGCTGGGTATTCCGGGCACTTGACGTCGACCTGATGCGTTTAGCCGCGGCACATTTGATTGGCACTCACGATTTTTCTGCATTCCGTGCGGTCGAATGTCAGGCTAAATCGCCGGTACGTACAATGGGGGACATTCGCATTGAACGGCGCGGCGACCTGATTGTTTTCAGCCTGCGTGCAAATGCTTTCTTGCATCACATGGTACGTAATATCGTCGGGTCTTTAATCTATACCGGCAGCGCCAGCAAGCCGCCAGGATGGATTGCCGAGTTGTTACAGCAACGCGACCGCAGTCGTGCCGCGCCGACCTTTATGCCAGACGGCTTGTATCTGGCCCAGGTTGCATACGATCAAAAATGGCAATTGCCGCGGCAGCCTGCCGCGCTATTGCCATGGTTGTAGGAATCAAGGTGTCTTGGTTGTTGGTTTTCTGCAGCAACTTGTTTCGATGAACTTCTCCAGATGAAATGCCGCGCACCATGAGCCACCGTACCAGAATCAAGATATGCGGGCTGACCCGCGAGCAAGATGTTCATGCTGCCATCGCCGCAGGTGCTGATGCGCTCGGTTTTGTGTTCTATCCGAAGAGTCCGCGCTACGTTACGCCGCAACATGCAGCGCGCTTGTTGGCGATGGTGCCCCCTTTCATCACCACTGTCGGCCTGTTTGTCAATGCCGAGCCGCAGCAGTTGGCAGATATCGTCGCTGAGGCGCCGGTATCATTATTGCAATTTCATGGTGACGAGACTGCCGAGCATAGCGCGGCACTGGCACAGTGTGTCAATCGCCCATTTATCCAGGCAATGCGCGTCGGGACTGCGCATGTGCCCGCCGATTTGTTAGAATACGCCCAGCGCTATCGTTCCGGTAGCCGTTTGTTTGCAGGTTTGCTGCTCGATACGCTGGTAGAAGGTTACGGTGGCAGTGGAAAGGTCTTTGATTGGTCTCTCATCCCAAAAGAACTCGCGCCTCAGGTCGTTTTAAGTGGTGGTTTGAGCGTGCACAACGCGACTGACGCAGTAACCTGCGTAGGTCCTTTTGCGGTCGACATCAGTAGTGGCGTCGAGCAGCAAAAGGGCATCAAGGACGCCGCCAAAATACGCGCATTCATTGATGCGGTACGGCAGGCAGACGCCGCTAACGGCGGCTTATAGCCCCCCCCCCAATCCCGTGTGTCATCAGCGCGGCATGACAGAGTCAGCACAGAATAGAGAGAAATACCATGAACGCATTCAACCTGCCCGAGCAAGATGTCGAGTCTCGGTCTGCCGCTAGCGGCGCGTCGCCCCAAGTAGCCAAATACGATCTGCCCGACTCCAAGGGGCACTTCGGCATGTACGGCGGCAGCTTTGTCTCCGAAACCCTTACGCTGGCACTGGGGGAGCTACAACAGTGCTACGCAAAATATCAAAATGAGCCGCAGTTTCTGGTCGAATTTCACAGCGAACTGAAGCATTATGTCGGTCGCCCAAGTCCCATCTATCACGCCAAGCGCTGGTCCGAGCAGATGGGCGGTGCGCAGATCTATTTCAAGCGCGAAGATCTGAATCACACTGGCGCCCATAAGATCAATAACGTGATCGGCCAAGCCTTGCTGGCCAAGCGCATGGGCAAGCCACGCGTTATCGCTGAAACCGGGGCTGGTCAGCACGGTGTCGCTACTGCCACCATCTGCGCTCGTTTCGGTCTCGAGTGCGTGATCTACATGGGCAGTGAAGACGTCAAGCGGCAAATGCAGAATGTCTATCGGATGAATCTTTTGGGTGCAAAGGTGGTACCGGTCGAGTCCGGTTCCAAGACTTTGAAGGATGCGCTCAACGAAGCGATGCGCGATTGGGTCACCAACGTTGAAGATACGTTCTATATTATCGGCACCGTCGCTGGCCCGCATCCTTATCCGATGATGGTCCGCGATTTCCAATCGGTGATCGGCAACGAATGTCTGGTGCAGATGCCGGAGATGACCGGTCGTCAGCCGGACCATGTGATCGCCTGCGTCGGCGGCGGATCCAATGCGATGGGAATTTTCTATCCGTACATCGATCATCACGATGTGCATCTGGTCGGCGTCGAAGCCGGCGGGGAAGGCCTGGGCAGTGGTAAACACTCTGCCTCGCTGACGCTTGGTTCTCCGGGGGTGCTGCATGGCAACCGCACCTATCTGTTGCAGGATGAAAACGGCCAAATCATTGAAACGCATTCTGTGTCGGCCGGCCTTGATTATCCGGGTGTCGGCCCTGAGCATGCGTGGCTGAAGGATTGCGGTCGCGCCACCTACGAGGTAGTCACCGACCACGAGGCGCTGGCGGCATTCCATACCTGTTGCCGCATTGAGGGTATTATCCCGGCACTGGAATCAAGCCATGCGCTGGCCTATGCAGCCAAGCTGGCGGCTACCTTGCCGAAGGATAAGATTATTCTTGCCAATCTCTCCGGACGTGGCGACAAGGACATGCATACCGTCGCCGAGCGTTTGAAGCTGGACTGATCCGGATCAGTTGCGAGTCTTGTCCGCATCGGCAGTCCATGCTTGCTGCGGACCAAAAAATCCACAATCCCTCAGACAATATCAAAAAATACTATGTCCCGAATTCAAGCTACATTGGCCGCTCTCGCCGCAAATCACAAGAAGGGGCTAATTCCTTTCATTACCGCCGGTGACCCGGCACCAGAACTGACTGTGCCGCTGATGCATGCGCTGGTCCGCGGCGGTGCCGATATTCTTGAGCTGGGTGTGCCGTTCTCCGATCCGATGGCCGAAGGCCCTGTCATTCAGCGCGCTTGCGAACGAGCGCTGAAATTCGGCGTCAGTCTGCATGATGTAATCGGCTATGTGAGAGAATTTCGTCGCGATAACACGACTACGCCGGTGGTCTTGATGGGCTATGCTAATCCGCTTGAGCGGATGGGGATCGATACTTTTATCGCAGCAGCCAAGCAAGCCGGTGTGGACGGTACCATCGTGGTTGATTATCCGCCGGAGGAGTGTGAAGAATTTGCCGGCAAGATGCAGGCTAACGACATGGACCCGATCTTCCTGCTGGCACCAACCTCCACCGAAAAACGGATCGAGCAGGTGGCTAAGGTCGGCCGCGGATTCACGTATTACGTGTCACTGAAGGGGGTGACCGGCGCTGCCAACATCGATACGGCCGAAGTCGCGGCGCGCGTGGCGTCAATCCGCAAGCATGTCAAGCTACCGATTGGCGTTGGTTTTGGCATTCGCGATGGGGCCACTGCGAAGGCGGTGGCTCAGGTGTCGGATGCTGTAGTGATCGGCAGTCGGATTATCCAGGAACTGGAAAATACGCCGCGCGAGCGCGCCGTGGCGGCAGTGGAGAATTTTCTTTTGGGGATTCGCAAGGCGCTCGATGAATAGTGTTGTGCTTGAAAAGTTAATTAAATTTAGTGGAGATCTGGTCGAGTCTGCTGGCGTTTACGTCTATTTTTTTGATGTAAATGATTTTGACTGTGGCCATTGAATTTAGCCTTTGTACTTTTTTCTTGGCAATCGAAATTTCTAATATTTCTAATATTTCTAATATTTCTAATATTTCTAATATTTCTAATGGATTCGATTAGATTGGTTGAAGGCCAAGTATAGTGGACCCGGAAATCCGGACAATAGTTTAAGGAGTATCCTGAGCTTCCCCCGAAATTTAGTCTTCCATAGGTAACGTAAAATCAACGATCCTTTGGAAAGACCAGCAATGAAGAAGATACCAAAACAGATGTACACGGCGGAGTTCAAGG
>NZ_JBIIVN010000232.1:0-2521 GCF_044339385.1 Collimonas sp.
CGCCGCGCAGCTGTATTGGAGGCAGGAAGTGCTTCTTAAACTATGCAGATATTTGTCTGGACAGATGGGTCCACTTTACATCAGGCCATTATCGCCGTGGCATCGGTACTAACCGGTTGGGCGGCGCGCACGTAATCCGCCGCTGGCAGCGCGATTGCGCTACCATCTTGCACCGTAAAAAGATGAAGGACGTAACAACATGACCTCGGAAGACCGCATCGTCGATATCGAAATCAAGATATTGCGCCAGGAAGACATGCTGGATGAATTGAACAAACTGGTCTATCGACAGCAACTGCAGATAGACCAGTTGGAGACGCTATGTACGACACTGGCACGGCGCCTCAAAGATGCCGAAGACAGCCGCAATGCAGGACAAGCAGCGCACGAAAGGCCGCCGCATTACTGAACCGTAGCGGGCCGCTGGCAGCACTCACGACGGCCACACTCCACACTTATAGCGGCTGAGTGCGCAGCTCCAGCCACAACTTGGCATCACCGCGTACATGCGGCGACAGGCGTTGGCGTACCTCAGCATGGTAGCCATTGAGCCAGTCGATTTCATCGCTGCGCAACAAGCCCACATCGAGGCAGCGGGTATCGATCGGGCACAAGGTCAGTGTCTCAAAACGCAGGTATTCGCCAAACTCTGTGGCTTCCGCAATCTGATTCACGACCAGATTTTCAATCCGCACACCCCAGCGGCCTGGGCGATAGGTGCCGGGCTCGATCGAGGTAATCATGCCGGGTTCCATTGCCGTATGCGGATCCGGCGCGGCGCTGCCGGAAATGAATTGCGGGCCTTCATGTACGTTCAGGAAATAGCCGACGCCGTGGCCGGTGCCGTGGCCATAATCCACCCCGCCGGCCCAGATCGGTGCGCGCGCTATCGCATCGAGCAGCGGCGACTTGATGGCGCGCGGGAACTGTGCCGAAGACAGCGCAATGACGCCTTTCAATACCAGCGTGCAATCGCGCTTCTGCGCTGCCGACGGCTGGCCGATAGGCACCATGCGGGTGATATCGGTGGTGCCGCCGACATACTGGCCGCCCGAATCGATCAGCAACAGGCCGTCGCCGCTTATCGTCGCATGCGATTCCAGGGTCGCCCGATAGTGTGGCAGCGCGCCGTTGGCGTTGAAACCGGCAATGGTGCTAAAGCTCGGGCTGACAAAGCCGGAACGACGCGCCCGGGCGGCAGTGATCTGGGTGTCGATCGTCAGTTCAGTGACAACCTCCTTAGCCAAAGCCTGCTCCAGCCAGGCAAAGAATTCGCATAACGCCGCGCCGTCCTGCTCCATCGTGGCGCGCACATGGGCAATCTCTTCGTCAGTCTTGCGCGACTTGGCGAAAGTGGTCGGATTGATGGCCTCCAGCACCTTGACGCTAGCCGGGACAGCTTGCCGCAAGCCCAGCGTGACACGGCGCGGGTCGAGCAATAGCGCGGCGCCTGACGGCAGGCTTGCCAAGGCGTCAGCGGCTTGCGCATACGCCGCCAGATCCACGCCATCGTGCGCCAGCGCCTGGCGCACGGTTTCTGGCACCTTGCCATCTGCAACGAATAATGTGGCGCGCTGCGGCCCGACCAACGCGTGAGCGACAAACACCGGGTTGTAATTGACATCGGTACCGCGCAGATTGAACAGATAGGCGATATCGTCCAGCGTCGAAATGAAATGCCATTGCGCGCCCTGCTCTTGCATGGCCTGCCGTAAGTTGGCCAGCTTGGCGTCGCGCGCCAGAGGGGCATGCGGAGCCTGGTGCTGGTAGACCTCGGCCATCGGCAAACCAGGACGATCGCTCCAGATTTCCCCCGGCAAATCAATATCGGTACGCAACTTGCTGCCGCCCTTGGTCAAGGCCTGCTCCAGCGCACGCGCTGTCGCCAGGCCGAGCACTGCGCCATCTACCGCCAGCGTCTTGCCGGCCGGCAGATGGGTCGCCAGCCAGTCCAGATGCAGCAGGCTGTTGCCGGATGGGGTTTTCATCAGGACGATTTCACTGCCGGCCAATTCCGCTTCGGCTTGCGACCAGTAGCGGCTATCGGCCCACAAACCGGCAAAATCGGCGGTAATGATCAGATTGGCAACCGAACCGGTAAAGCCGGACATCCACTCCCGGCCTTGCCAGCGCCCCGGCAAGTATTCCGACAAATGCGGATCAGCCGACGGAATCAGGCAAGCATCGACTTGGTGGCGTTTCATCGCATCGCGCAATAGCTGGATGCGCGGACCGGCAGTGGTTTGGGAGAAGGTTCTGGAGTTCATCGTGCTTTGGAAATGGTAGGAAAGGTAAGTTTTAGTGTTGTTATGAGTAGTGTTGTTATGAGTAGTTCGGATAGTGGCACCTAGGATACCACCGCAACGCACAAAACGGCGCCTGACATCGGTCACTACCGCGAACCGAAAAAGCGGGTAAGCTCTAAGAGACGGTTTCATAAAGGCCCGAAGGGGCTGTTAACTTTTCCGGCAAACTGCTACTCTTCGGCATTGATATAGATAAGGCTGAAGAAGAGATGGGC
>NZ_JBIIVN010000086.1:0-10718 GCF_044339385.1 Collimonas sp.
AGCTCCTTGAACTCCGCCGTGTACATCTGTTTTGGTATCTTCTTCATTGCTGGTCTTTCCAAAGGATCGTTGATTTTACGTTACCTATGGAAGACTAAATTTCGGGGGAAGCTCATTATTTGGCTGATATGCAGATAAAGCCACGCCAGGAATGCCGGATTAATGCCGATAATCGATGGTCGCTCTGGCGGTTTTTTCATTTTTCAAGATTCCACGGCACAGTTGCCGGCGAAAGTTGTTGGGTTCGTCTCGAGCCGCAGGCAATCCTGGCGCCGCGCTTAGAAAAAATAGCTGCGGTGGGCGCGCTGTCGCTATCTTTGCGAGATTTTCTGGTATGATCGTCAGCCATGTTGCCGCCGCGAATGGTTGGGCGGCGAGAATAAAAAAATCGATATCTCATATTTGTAAGAGCGAGAAAGGCATCTCGGTTATGACACCGCGAACTAGCACCACAATCTGTGAGCGACACTAGTCGAGACCTTTTTCTACCTGCATGATGAGAAAAGCGCGGCTGGTCCGCGTTTTTTTTTCGTCTGCGTTTTTATCGCAATACGTTCATTAATTCAATCCGGTGTTGTCCAGGCGACCGCCGATATGAGGCTCAAAATGATAGCAGTCAAACTTCCCGATGGTTCACAACGTCAATTCGATGCGCCGCTCACAGTGGCGCAGGTTGCCGCCAGTATTGGTGCCGGTCTGGCCAAGGCGGCACTGGCTGGCAAGGTCGATGGCAAGTTGGTGGATACATCTTATCTGATCGAGAAGGATGCTGAGCTGGCAATCGTGACCGACAAGGATGCCGATGGATTGGAAGTGATCCGTCACTCAACTGCCCATCTGCTGGCCTACGCAGTCAAGGAATTGTTTCCCGATGCACAGGTGACGATCGGTCCGGTGATCGACAACGGCTTTTACTACGATTTCGCCTACAAGCGCCCATTCACGCCAGAGGATCTGGTCGAGATTGAAAAGAAAATGGCAGAGCTGGCGAAGCGGGATGAGCCCGTCACCCGTAAGGTGGTGGCGCGCGACGAAGCGATTGCCTATTTTGAATCGATCGGCGAGGCCTACAAGGCAGAATTGATTGGCGCGATTCCGCAAGATCAGGAAGTCTCTCTGTATACAGAAGGCAAATTCACAGACCTGTGCCGCGGCCCGCACGTGCCGTCCACTGGCAAGTTGAAAGTGTTCAAGCTGATGAAGCTGGCAGGCGCCTATTGGCGTGGGGATGCCAAGAACGAAATGTTGCAGCGGGTGTATGGCACGGCTTGGGCCAAGAAGGACGAGCAGGAGGCTTACCTGCACATGCTGGAGGAGGCGGAAAAGCGTGATCATCGCAAGTTGGGTCGGGCGCTTGATTTGTTCCATTTTCAGGACGAAGCGCCGGGCCTGATTTTCTGGCACGCGAAAGGTTGGACGATCTGGCAGCAGGTCGAGCAGTTCATGCGTCGCGTCTATAACGAAAACGGTTACCAGGAGGTCAAGGCACCGCAGATTCTGGATCGTTCGTTGTGGGAAAAAACAGGTCATTGGGATAACTATCGCGAAGGCATGTTCACCACTGAGTCGGAAAACCGCAGCTACGCGCTGAAGCCAATGAATTGCCCCGGCCATATCCAGATTTTCAATTCGAACCTGCACAGCTATCGTGAGCTGCCGCTGCGTTTTGGTGAGTTCGGTCAATGCCATCGCAATGAGCCCTCCGGCGCTTTGCACGGCATGATGCGGGTGCGCGGCTTTACGCAGGATGACGGTCACATCTTCTGTACCGAAGAGCAAGTGCAGGATGAAGTCGCTGCCTTCGACAAACTGGTGCGCCAGGCCTACACCGATTTCGGCTTTACCGAGGTGGCGGTCAAGCTGGCGTTACGTCCGGAAAAGCGGGTCGGTGAGGATGCTGTCTGGGACAAGGCGGAGACCTCCTTGCGTGAGGCGATTCGGGCCTCCGGCGCTGAATGGGAGGAGTTACCAGGAGAGGGGGCGTTCTATGGTCCGAAGATTGAATATCATCTGAAGGATTCGATTGGTCGCTCCTGGCAATGCGGCACCATGCAGGTCGATTTCTCGATGCCAGGCCGTCTCGGCTCCGAGTATGTGACGGAAGACAATGGTCGCAAGGTGCCAGTCATGTTGCATCGTGCGATTGTTGGTTCCTTGGAGCGCTTTATCGGGATTCTGATTGAAAACCATGCTGGCGCGATGCCTTTGTGGCTTGCTCCTGTGCAGGTTGTTATTTTGAATATTTCCGATTCGCAAGCGGAATATGTTCAGCATGTTGCGCAAACGCTGAAGAAACAAGGGTTTAGAGTGGAGACCGATTTGCGTAATGAGAAGATTACCTATAAAATACGGCAGCATTCTTTGCAGAAGCCGCCTTATATACTGGTTGTCGGTGATAAGGAGCGTGATGCAAACACAGTGGCCGTGCGAGCGCGGGGCAATGTCGATCTGGGTGTGATGCCTATCGACGTACTGGTGGAGCGCCTCAAGAACGAGGTTGAAACCAAAGCCTGAACGGGATAACCCGGAGCGCAATAGCACGGCTTAATTATTTGATTTTTAAAGGAAACTGCAATAGCTACGGACAAGTCACATCGCATCAATGGCGAAATTACTGCGCCGGAATTGCGCTTAACCGGTGTCGAGAACGAAGCACTAGGTATCGTTAGTCTGGCTGAGGCCTTCCGTTTGGCGGAAGAGGCAAACGTTGATCTGGTGGAAATTGCACCGACGGCGCAGCCTCCGGTAGCACGCTTGATGGACTACGGCAAGTTCAAGTACCAGGAGCAGAAGAGGGCGCACGAAGCCAAGTTGAAGCAGAAGGTCATTCTGGTCAAGGAAGTCAAATTCCGTCCGGGTACCGATGATGGTGATTACAACATCAAGCTGCGCAATTTGACTCGCTTCTTGGACGAGGACGGCGATAAGGTCAAGATCACGCTGCGTTTCCGTGGCCGTGAAATGACTCACCAAGACATCGGTATGCGTATGTTGGAACGTCTGAAAGCAGATCTGGAGCCGTACGGACAGGTCGAGCAGTGGCCGAAGATGGAAGGGCGCCAAATGATCATGATCATTGGTCCTAAAAAGAAGAAATAGCAAATAGTAATTGAGGGCAGAGTTTAAGAGCCACCGCAGCGTGGGGCATTAGTCTTGTTTCGCCTTATTTCACGTTGTCCGGGCGACGCTGTTCTCAATTAATCAAGTTTTGTGGTGGATGCCAGGTGAGCCTGGCAAAACATCCAAAAAGCAGCGGGCTGGATCCCGCTGCGAAATCTGGCTGTGGTAGTTGTGCAGCTGGGTTTAAACAAGTGAGAGCAGGCATCCAAGCGCAACGAATTGTTGCCACCTGCAATCATGTTAAAAAAGGAGCTGTCCTCAGAGGACAGATAGTGTCATGCCAAAAATGAAAACGAAGAGCAGCGCCAAAAAGCGCTTTCGTGTGCGTCCAGGTGGTACTGTTAAACGCGGTCAAGCGTTCAAGCGCCACATTCTGACCAAGAAAACTACCAAGAACAAACGTCAATTGCGCGGTTCCGTCGGTGTCCATGAAACAAACATGGCGTCCGTGGCTCGCATGTTGCCAACCGCTTAACCTCACACTATTAAGGAGTTATTATGCCTAGAGTAAAACGTGGGGTTACAGCTCGTGCCCGTCATAAAAAAGTTTTAGCGCTTGCCAAGGGTTACCGTGGTCGCCGCAGTAAAGTCTACCGTGTTGCCAAGCAAGCAGTTATGCGCGCTGGTCAATATGCGTATCGTGACCGTCGTAACAAGAAACGCGTATTCCGCGCATTGTGGATCGCTCGTATCAACGCTGCTTCCCGTGAGCATGGCGTGACATACAGCGTATTCATGAACGGCCTGAAGCGTGCTTCGATCGAGCTGGATCGTAAGGTTCTGGCTGACATGGCAGTGATGGACAAGCCAGCGTTTGCTGCGATTGTCAATCAAGTCAAGGCCAAAATCGCTGCGTAATTTATTTACGTAGTTTTGCCGGCGCTGCGCAGTTTTCGCGGCGTGGCAATCCCGAGCGGGGCAGAGGTCAACACCTTGTGCCCCGTTTCTGTTTTTAATATTCTGTTTTAGTCAGTTGAGGACAGAGCTGGGCGAGAAGTGTCTCCTGAATATGGATAATTCGCCACGCTTCGGTGGCTCTTGGCTTTTGTCCCCAATACTAAAAACTAGCAGGAAAACTGCATGAACTCCCTAGAACAACTAGTAACGCAAGCTCAAGCCGATTTTGCTGCCGCAGTTGATGCCGCCGCGCTGGAAAATGCGAAAGCCAAATATCTGGGCAAGACCGGCCAGATCACCGAGCAAATGAAGGGGTTGGGCAAGCTGGCTGCGGATGAGCGTAAGGCGCAGGGCGCCGTCATCAATCAGGCCAAGGAACAGATCGAAGCCGCGCTGAACGCGCGCCGTGACGCCCTGGCCAACGCCCAGATGCAAGAGCGCTTGAACGCAGAAGCGATCGATGTCACCTTGCCGGGCCGCGGCCGCAGTGTCGGCGGCATCCATCCGGTGATGCGCTCGTGGCAGCGGATCGAAGAAATTTTTCGCTCGATCGGTTTCGATGCCGCTGACGGCCCCGAAATCGAAACCGACTGGACCAACTTTACCGCCTTGAACAGCCCGGAAAATCATCCAGCGCGTTCGATGCAGGATACTTTTTACATCGATGGCAAGGATACCGAAGGTAAGCAATTGCTGTTGCGTACCCACACCAGCCCGATGCAAGTCCGTTACGCGCGCATGAACAAGCCGCCGATCAAGGTGATCGCGCCGGGCCGTACCTATCGCGTTGATAGCGATGCTACCCATTCGCCGATGTTTCATCAGGTCGAGGGCTTGTGGATAGCTGACGACATTAGTTTCGCCGACCTTAAGGGCGTGTACCTGAATTTCGTCAAGGCGTTCTTCGAAACCGACGACTTGCAGGTGCGTTTCCGTCCGTCCTATTTCCCATTTACCGAGCCATCGGCAGAGATCGACATCGCCTTCGGCAGCGGTCCGCTGAAAGGCCGTTGGCTGGAAGTTTCCGGTGCGGGACAGGTGCATCCTAACGTGGTGCGCAACATGGGTTTGGATCCGGAACAGTTCATCGGTTTCGCATTCGGCTCCGGCATCGAACGTCTGACCATGCTGCGTTATGGCATCAACGATCTGCGTCTGTTCTATGAAGGTGATCTGCGGTTTCTGAAACAATTTAACTAAACTGTCGCCGTTGAGCATCAGCGGGAGCATCGACCTCGTCATCCGCGCGTACGCGAACATGACACAGAAGGTTGACTTCGCTGCCGATGCTGAATGGTCACCTAAAATCCTGATACAGGTTTTTGAAGGTTTTACCTATGCAATTCTCTGAAAGCTGGCTGCGTTCCATGGTCGATCCGAAGATGACTTCGGGCGAATTATCCCATTTGCTGACGATGTCCGGCCTCGAAGTGGAAGAGGTCGAGCCGGTTGCGCCGCCCTTTACCAATATTGTGGTCGGTCTGGTGGTTGAGACTGCCAAGCATCCGAATGCCGATCGCCTTAACGTCTGCCAAGTCGATGCCGGCACCGGTACTTTGCTCAATATCGTTTGCGGCGCACCAAATGTGCGCCCTGGCCTGAAAGTGTCTTGCGCATTGGTTGGCGCGGTGTTGCCGCCGGGGAGCGATGGCCAGCCGTTCGAGATCAAGCTCGGGCAGTTGCGTGGCGTTGAGTCGCAAGGAATGCTTTGTTCGGCGCGCGAATTGAAATTGTCGGAAGACCATGGCGGTTTGCTGGAACTGCCGGAAGATGCGCCGATTGGACAAAATTTCCGCGACTACTACGAACTTAACGACCTCAAGTTCACCATCAAGCTGACGCCGAACAAAGCTGATTGCTTGTCGGTGCTGGGCGTTGCGCGGGAAGTCTCGGCATTGACCGGTACGCCGCTGAAGCAGCCGGTATTCAAGACGGTCAGCGCCACGATCAACGAGAAATTGCCGGTCAAGATTTCAGCGCCGGATCTGTGCGGCCGTTTTTCGGGCCGCGTGATTCGTGGTTTGAACGCCAAGGCCGCGACGCCGCAATGGATGAAGCAGCGCCTGGAGCGTAGCGGACAGCGACCGATTTCAGCGTTGGTGGATATTTCTAACTATGTGATGCTGGAACTGGGCCGTCCGACCCATGTGTTCGATCTCGATAAAATCCACGGCGGTCTCGATGTACGTTGGGGCAAGCCGGGAGAATCGCTGAAACTGTTGAACGGGAATACAGTTGCGGTCGACGATTGGATCGGCGTGATTTCCGATGAACGGCAGATCGAATCGCTGGCCGGCATCATGGGCGGTGACGCCACTGCTGTGTCGCTGGAGACGCAAAATATTTATCTGGAAGCGGCGTTCTGGTGGCCACAAGCGATTCAGGGGCGTGCTCGTCGCTTCAATTTTTCGACCGATGCAGGATATCGCTTCGAGCGCGGCGTCGATTTTGCGACCACGGTCGAGCATATCGAACGCATCACTGCATTGCTGCTGGAGATTTGCGGCACGCCGGAAACCAAGGTCGGCCCGGTTGACGATCAAAGCGTCAACCTGCCGAAGCGGGATCCGGTCAGCGTACGCACTTCACGTGCGATCAAGGTAATCGGCGTGCCATTGTCGGATAGCCAGATCGGCGATATCTTCAGCCGTCTGGGTTTGGCATTTACGCAGGAAAACGGTGTGTTTTCGGTGACGCCGCCGTCCTATCGTTTCGATATCGAAATTGAAGAAGATCTGATCGAAGAAATCGCCCGCGTCTACGGCTTTGAAAATATTCCAGCCTTACCGCCGGTGGCGCCGAACGCGATGTATATCGCGCCGGAGCAGCAACGTTCGTTGTTCACGATTCGCCGTCAGTTGGCCGATCTCGACTATCAGGAAGTGACCAATTTCAGTTTTGTCGAAGAAGCCTGGGAAGCCGATTTTGCCGGCAACCTGCAGCCGATTAAGTTGCTCAACCCGATCGCCAGCCAACTCAGTGTGATGCGTTCGTCGCTGATCGGCAGTCTGGTGGCTAACGTTAAGTACAACTTGAATCGCAAGTTGAACCGGGTACGGATATTTGAAACCGGCGCAGTTTATTCGCGAGATCCGGAAGTGCAGAATGGTCCGCTGGCGGTGGCTGGTTTCGCGCAGCCGAAGCGCGTCGCGGTGCTGGCTTACGGCCCTCAAGCGGAAGAGCAGTGGGGGCAGGTTAGCCGCAATGTGGACTTCTTTGACGTCAAGGCGGATCTGGAAGCGCTGTTTGCACCAGCGATATTACGTTTCGCCAAACTGGAGCATCCGGCCTTGCACCCGGGACGTTCGGCGCAGGTGTTGTTGGGCGATCAGGTAGTCGGCTTTATCGGCGAGCTGCACCCACGCCTGCAACAGAAATACGACCTGCCATTGGCGCCAGTCCTGTTTGAAGTCGGTGCGCTGGCGTTGCAGCAACGACAAGTGCCTGCTTATGTCGAGATTTCGAAGTTTCCGGCAGTGGTGCGAGACCTCGCCGTGATGGTCCGGCAAGCGATCAATGCACAGGATTTATTGGACGCTTTTAATGCTGAAAAGCAAAGAAATCCAGCCTGTCGAATTCTGCAAGCCATTGTTTTATTTGATGAATATCATGGTAAGGGACTGGAAAACGACGAAAAAAGTCTTGCTTTCCGTTTTACCTTGCAAGATACTGAAAATACCCTTCAAGATGATTCAGTGGACGCCGCAATGTCAGCTTTAATTGCTGCTGTCGGTAAGGTGCCAACGGCAAAATTGCGTGCTTGATCAGCGAATTTGATCTGCATTTAAGTAGCGCTAATTGATGATAAAACCTGCTGCAAAATGCCGTAGCGTGATGCGCTACGGCAGTAATTTAAAAAAGACAGGGGCTTAGCCACAGAATGAATAATATGCAGACTGTAGAATTTGAATCCGTGCTCGACGCCGATCTGAACCGGGCCATGCGTGAGGCAAGAGCCCGTTCGCAGGCAGAAAAGAATTTACCGACTCTGACTAAAGCGGAGCTGGCTGAACTTCTGTTTGAACAGGTCGGTCTCAATAAACGCGAAGCAAAAGACATGGTTGAGACGTTTTTCGATGAAATTCGCAACGCATTGGAGCGCGGTGAATTGGTGAAGTTGTCCGGTTTTGGTAACTTTCAACTGCGCGATAAGCCGCAACGTCCTGGCCGTAATCCCAAGACCGGGGAAGAAATTCCAATTACCGCCCGTCGCGTGGTCACATTTCACGCTAGTCAAAAACTCAAAGGCATGGTCGATGCTGCCAGCATGCAGCCGATCCAACAATTTACTACCGCCCTTCAAGCTAATTCATGAACGATCGTATTAGTAAGTCTGAACTTGTCGTATTGCCGCCGATTCCGGCCAAGCGTTATTTCACTATCGGCGAAGTCAGCGAACTGTGCGGGGTCAAGCCACACGTGCTGCGTTATTGGGAGCAGGAGTTTACGCAACTCAAGCCCGTCAAGCGGCGCGGTAATCGCCGCTATTACCAGCATCATGAAGTGCTGCTGATTCGCCGTATCCGGGAACTGCTTTACGAACATGGTTTCACTATCAGCGGCGCACGCAATAAACTGGATGGCCGCGTTGGTACTGAGGTTGACGCAATGCCAGAGTTGCGGCAAAACGAAGTTAATGTTGCCGAGGTGCGGCACGAACTGGAGCAGATATTGATTCTGCTAAAACCCAGCTCAGGGCCAGCTCAGGCTGCTCAATGAATATGAAGCAAGCGGAGGGAGAGAAATCTCCCTTTTTTTGTTTGGTGAGGGGCGAGAGCGCTCATGTGCCGCCGCCTCAGATGAATCTGATTTCCGCTCCTTGTTGCGTCAATGCCCGGGTAAAAATTTGCTCACCCTGCACCAGTTCTTAAACTCTGTACTGTAGAACATAAACTGATGATTAGCGATCCACGTTTCCCCAATCTTTTCATCCTCAATCATCCTCTGATCCAGCATAAATTGACGCACATGCGGAGCAAGGAAACCTCAACGCGCACGTTCCGTCAGTTGCTGCGTGAGATCACCCAGTTGATGGGTTATGAAATCACGCGCGACCTGCCATTGACAACGCAACGGATCGACACGCCGATGCAAAGCATGGAGGCGCCGGTGATCGCCGGCCGTAAGCTGGCGGTGGTGCCGGTGTTGCGGGCTGGGATCGGGATGAGCGATGGTTTGCTCGATCTGGTGCCGTCGGCACGGGTTGGTCACATCGGCGTGTATCGCGATCCCGATACCCATCAGCCAGTAGAATACCTGGTACGTTTACCGGATCTGGCCGAGCGGATTTTCATTGTCTGTGATCCGATGGTGGCGACGGGCAATTCAGCTGTTTATGCGGTGGATGTGTTAAAGAAGCGTGGCGTGAACGATGAGCAGATCATTTTCCTGGCGCTGGTGGCTGCGTCGGAAGGAGTGCAGGTGTTTCAGGATGCGCATCCTGGCGTCAAGCTGTACGTCGCCAGCCTGGATTCGCATCTGGATGGGCATGCGTATATCGTGCCGGGTTTGGGTGATGCCGGCGATCGTATTTTCGGGACTAAGTAAATTTTTTGCTGTGGCGAGATCGCCGCGCTGGGTACATGAATTTACATTCGGCGTGGCGATGCCAAGTGAAACGAGGTCAAACGAGGTCAAACGAGGTCAAACGAGGCGAAACGGGGGCAGAGTTTTTTCGTGGATTTTTGCGAAAATTACTCTACCCCTTTGAATAGACAACTAGTACATCAGGTCGCGCTTGAGACTCAATCTTAAGCCAACATTTTTAATGCCAACTCAGCCACGGCAACCGAAGATGCCGGATTTTGTCCGGTAATCAGGTTGCCATCAACCACCGCATAACTGCCCCAGTCGGCAGCTTTGCTGTAGTTGCCGCCCAGTCGCTTGAGTTCAGCCTCTACCAGAAACGGTACGATATCGGTCAACTGCACTGCGGTTTCTTCACTGTCCGAAAAACCGGTAACCTTTTTCCCCTTGACCAACGGTGTGCCGTTAGCCGCGCCTGCATGGCGTAATACGCCCGGGGCGTGGCAGACTGCTGACACCGGTTTTCCTGCCGCGTACATGGCTTCGATCAACGCGATTGAATCTTTGTCTTCGGCCAGATCCGACAGAGGGCCATGTCCGCCTGGATAAAATACAGCGTCGTAGTCTTCCGCCAGCACTGTCGACAATCTGATGGTTGATGCCAGCGCGGCTTGCGCGACGCTGTCTTTGCGGAAGCGTTCGGTGGCTTCGGTTTGGGCATCCGGCGCGTCGCTTTTCGGATCCAGCGGCGGTTGGCCGCAGTGCGGCGAGGTTAGTGTGAGTTTGGCCCCGGCGTCCAGGAAGGTGTAATAAGGCGCAGCGAATTCTTCCAGCCAGAAGCCGGTTATTTTGCCGGTGTCACCTAGTTTGTCGTGCGAGGTGAGTACCATTAATATGTTCATGCAGGTTCCTTTTGGTGAGTGCACTGATAGCGCACTTGTGGCTTACTTGTTTTACCCTTGTTTTGCCTTTGTTACGCCGTTAAGAAGTACTTATTACCTACTTAGTCGCCCCTGAACAACCCCATCCCCCCAATGTTGGCGGGTCTGATGAGCTTCCCCCGAAATTTAGTCTTCCATAGGTAACGTAAAATCAACGATCCTTTGGAAAGACCAGCAATGAAGAAGATACCAAAACAGATGTACACGGCGGAGTTCAAGGAGCTAGCCGTGCAA
>NZ_JBIIVN010000233.1:0-2500 GCF_044339385.1 Collimonas sp.
TGTCCGCCAGCTTGACCAACTCAGGATCGGGCTTGGCCCGTTTGGTGCGTTTTACGTAGGTCATTTTTTCCTCTATGGTGGCAGTGTGCTGCCAAATGACCGTTTACACAAAACTAATTACACCCTCAGGTGGTCGGAAATGAGCTTAGTCATTTCAAACATCGACACTTCCTTTTTGCCGCCAAAGACAGCTTTCAGTTTGTCATCCGCAACGATATTGCGCTTGTTTGCCGGATTTTGCAGGTTATGTTTCTTGATGTATTCCCAAACCTTCTTGGTGACTTCAGTGCGTGGCAGCGGGGTCGCGCCGACCACCGCAGCCAGTGTGGCCGATGGCGCCAGTGGCTTCATGAATGCGGCGTTAGGCTTGCGCGCTACAGTACCGGTTGCGGTGACTTTTTTAGGAGCTGCTTTTGGCGCCGATTTGGTCGGTGCTTTAGCGGGTGCGACAGCTTTCTTTGCCGCTGGTTTTTTTGCTGCTGTGGCCATCTTTGAGCCTCCTTCAAGGATATTGAGAAAATGCGTCAAGCACGCATCGCTAATAGTGTTGCGCTTTTCTTGACGACGCAAGTGTTTTTTATGGCTTTGTGCGGCTTTTGATACGGCACGGGAATCGCCAG
This sequence comes from Collimonas sp., assembly GCF_044339385.1. Taxonomy (NCBI): domain Bacteria; kingdom Pseudomonadati; phylum Pseudomonadota; class Betaproteobacteria; order Burkholderiales; family Oxalobacteraceae; genus Collimonas; species Collimonas sp. Next base: position 621 of record NZ_JBIIVN010000233.1, read on the forward strand.
CGGAGCTAATAACTGCGCCGGATTGGGGGGATTGAGCTCGCCGATTGACGTCATCGGATAAGCTTCGGCGTCGCTAACAGCTAACTAAGTCGCCGGGCGGTGACCTAAGAATAAGCATGATAAGTGTCGAAAACCCCTTGCAAGTCTATGATTTGCAAGGGGTTTTTGGAGTTTTGACACTGATTTTCCCGCCGCTTCGGAGGCGCAGAAGGCTTCTTAGCGCATGCCTGGCATCATGCCCTTCATGCTGCGCATCATTTTCATCATGCCACCGCCTTTAAGTTTTTTCATCATCGATTGCATTTGGTCGAATTGCGACAGCATGTGGTTGACTTCCTGCACCTGAACGCCGGCGCCGACGGCGATGCGGCGTTTGCGCGAAGCCTTGATCAGTTCCGGTTTGGCACGTTCCTGAGCGGTCATCGAGTTGATGATGCCTTCCATTCGGCGCACCTGCTTTTCAGCCTGGTCCATATTGGCAGCGCCCGCGGCTTGCTGGAACTGGGCCGGCAATTTGTCCATCAGGCTCGACAAGCCGCCCATTTTCTTCATCTGGCCGAGTTGCGCCTTGAAGTCGTTGAGGTCAAATTTGCCGCCACCCTTGATTTTGTGTGCCAAATCCTTGGCCGCTTCGACGTCGACACCTTTCTGCGCTTCCTCAACCAGCGCCAGAATGTCGCCCATGCCGAGAATACGGTTCGCCATGCGGGTCGGATCGAAGGCTTCCAAGCCGTCCAGTTTTTCAGCAACACCGGCAAATTTGATTGGCTTGCCGGTGATATGCCGTACCGACAGTGCGGCACCGCCACGCGCATCGCCGTCTAGCTTAGTGAGTACGATACCGGTCAGCGGCAGGGCATCGTTGAAGGCCTTGGCGGTATTGATGGCATCCTGACCGAGCATCGCATCGACTACGAACAGGGTTTCGATCGGCTTGACGGCGGCGTGGACAGCACTGATTTCCAGCATCATCGCCTCATCGATACCCAAACGTCCGGCAGTGTCGATGATCAGCACGTCGTGATAATGGCGCTTGGCGTAATCCAGCGCAGCCAGAGCGATCTCGACCGGCTTGTCGGTCGGTGTGGTCGGGAAGAAATCGGCACCGACCTGCGCGGTCACGGTTTGCAGCTGGCCGATAGCCGCCGGCCGGTAGACGTCGGCGGAGACCGTCAAGACCTTTTTCTTTTTTTGCTCGCGCAGATATTTAGCGAGCTTACCGACGGTAGTGGTTTTACCGGCGCCTTGCAGGCCGGCCATCAGGATGATCGCCGGCGGCTGGGTGGCAAAATTCAGTTGTGACGCTTCCGGGCCGAGATCGGCGCCCATCAGCGAGGCAAGTTCGCGTTGCACCACGCCGACCAGTGCCTGGCCAGGTGTCAGCGATGCAATAACTTCTTCGCCGAGCGCCTTTTGCTTGACGTTGGCGATGAATTCACGCACTGCCGACAGGGCAACGTCGGCTTCCAGCAGCGCTAAGCGGACTTCGCGCAGCATCTCCGCAGTGTTGGCTTCGGTAAGGCGCGCTTCGCCGCGCATGGTTTTGACGACTTTGGCGAGGCGTTGGGTAAGATTGTCGAGCATGAGTAACCGCGTTTCCAGAAGATGTGCAATCGGTCGAGGCGACGTTGACTGCGTGCAAATTTCGTGTCGATTGTCACGTTCATTCGCATTGAAAATGAATATGGCAATGCTTGTATCCCGTCATTTTACCTGATACGAGGCAAAATCTACGGTCTTGCCGGGTGTATGCAACTGAGCTTCCCTCGATTTTTCGTCGTCCAACAGGTGGCTTTTATGCCGCCTGTTTTTCCTGATGTTGCTCAGTGAGCCAGTCATCTAAATACTGGCAGGGTGAACGATAGCCAAGCGTCGAATGC
>NZ_JBIIVN010000087.1:0-10572 GCF_044339385.1 Collimonas sp.
GCAGCATTCGACGCTTGGCTATCGTTCACCCTGCCAGTATTTAGATGACTGGCTCGCTGAGCAACATCAGGAAAAACAGGCGGCATAAAAGCCACCTGTTGGAAGACGAAAAATCGAGGGAAGCTCATAGCGACAGCTTGTCGCGTAAATGCATGCGTCTAATCTTGCCTAACATTTCCATGGTGATCACCTTATATCTCCTGCCTAAAAATTAGACAGGACAAGTAGAACACCTGGGCCAATTTTGAATCAGCACTATGCCCTTTGCTGGGTCAATTTTCGGTCAGCCGCAACACTTCGAGGGCAACGCTGAGCCAGACCTGCTCATTCTCTGCGTTGACAGTGCCGCCGCTCGGCATCTGATTTATGACGATTATCAGTCCGATTGGCATCACTCGTATGTATTGGATGTTGGCAATAGAGCAGCTGACGGCCAAGCAATCTTCGGCGAATGGGGTGGCGTCAATCGGCCGCGTAAAAACCTTCCGGCCGCTCATGTTCCATTACCGGATCCCTATAAGCTGCTTCCCGAGCTTGTGGACATCACCGTACCGGAAGATGACACGCCGAGCTGCGGCCTGGCCGAGGCGCTGGAGCGCCAGGAGCTGTTTATCAATCAAGCCGTCGTAACGCCGGCGCTGGCCATCCTGTGGGAATTTTTCCGCTATGACCAACTGACTTGGCACGGCGCATTCATCAATCTGCGGATCGGCAGCAGCCGGCCGCTACTCGTCAAGGAACCACAATGAGCACCATACAAGAAAACAATCAGAACGACGAAGCCCAGCTTCTGGATGACCACGCGGTCGATCTCTTCGCTGCGGCCATGAAAGAAAAGCTCGCCAAGAAGCGACTGCAGGGATTCGGCGGATGGCACGACATCAGCACGCTCCGCGACGAATCACTGACCGACCTGCTCTTGCGCGCCGTGGCCAAGGGCGATCCAGTGGATGTCGGCAATTTCGCAATGATGCTGTTCTGCCGAAATGATAGCCACGACATCCTCAAGGAAACCATGGCCAGCGCAGACAGTGAATGCGCTCTGTCTTATCCTGCTACGGCCACGCCAGAGCTCTTGGATGTTCTGGGCATCATGAACTTCCGCACCGGCCCGATAGCGCATCTTTTTCGCGCGGCCGGACATTACATTCCTAGAAAATGCGAATCTGAGCAGGCATTTGTTCTGGACCGCCTCATTCGCACGGTGCTACGGCACGGGGCAAACTGGCATGCCGAATTTTCAATAGACCTCAAAGCCGCCGCCCGCAAAATTTCCGCTGAAAAGGCCCCGACATGACACACGTGATTTTGAGAGCAAACCAGGTGATGGAAAAGACCAAAATTGGCCGCACCTACTTGTACCAAGAAATAAAGGCCGGGCGGTTTCCGAAACCCATCAGCCTCGGTGCCAAAGCAGTCGGATGGATCGAGAGTGAGGTCGACGCCTGGATCGATGCCCTTATCGAAATCCGCAATCAGAGCAGCGACGGCAATGCAAATCGATCAATGTAGTCCGCCCAGTCCTGCATCATCCTGGTACGCTCAGCCAGGAATTTGGCGCGATCGTACGCCGCGTCAACTTTATTCTTCTTTACGTGGGCCAGCCGCAGGTCAACAACGTCATGCACATAGCCCAATTCCTGCTTAATCGTTCCCATCGCCAGTGACCGGAATCCGTGCCCGGTCATTTGCCCATGGTAACCGAGGCGCTTCAGCGCCATGAGAATCGCCCCATCAGACATGTGGTCGTCCGGCTGCCGCTGGTTTGGAAAAACGAATTGATTCCTCCCAGTCAGGGGCTGCATCTTCCGAAACCATGCAACAGCCTGCCGGGATAGTGGAACAACATGGTCCCGCGCCTTTTTCATACGTTCTGCAGGTATGATCCATTGGCCACCTTCAAGATCGAGCTCCGACCAGGGCACAGCGATTAATTCTTTTGTCCGCACAAATGTCAGCATCATTACCCACAGGGAAACCCGCGTAGACAGAAACATTCGGTCTGGTGTATTGGTCAGGTTTTGCACAAATGCCGGTAACTCTTCGACCTCAATTGCCGCGAAGTGCCCCTTCACAGCCACCTCCAAGACTTCCTTTAACGGCATTGCTGGATTCGTTTGGGTATAGCCACACGCGATCGCATAGTTAAAAACCCGAACAACTAGCCCGCGGATCCTGTTAGACACTTCCAACGCGCCCCTCTTCTCAATTTTCCGAAGAGCATCCAATACCTGCTGCGACGTCACCAGCGAAATCGGCGTAGAACCGAACTCAGGAAAGATGTCCGTTTCCAGGCGATGGAGATGGTTTGCAGCAGTGCCTTCACCCCAGGTGCGCAGTTTCTTCTGGTGCCACTCGCGCGCTGTAACCTCAAATGTCTGCTTCTCAGCCTCCAACCGGCCAGCTTTGGCCGCCTGCTTCGCAGCACCCGGGTCGGTCCCGCCTTTCAGAGTTTTCCTGGCCAGCTCCCAGGCCTCGCGCGCTTCGACTAGGGTCACCTCTGGGTACACCCCAATCGATAGCTCTTTCTGCTTCTCATGGAAGCGGTATGCACCGGCCCAATATTTGCTGCCGTTGTGATGGACGCGAAGAAACAATCCCCGGCCGTCAGACAGCTTATAGGATTTCTCTTTGGCCTTGGCAGTGCGACAAGCTAGATCGGTGAGGGACATGTTGGGTAATTTTTTTGAGCTGGTTATTTGCCCAACATTTTACCCAACAAATTCGGCGGATGTGTACGAACAGCAAAAAACACCGACGAACAAAAAAAGCCGCATTTCCCTATGGGAGACGTGGCTTTTTGAACTATTACGAACAACTACAAACTATATACTGGCGGAGAGGGTGGGATTCGAACCCACGGTACGATTTAACGTACGCTTGATTTCGAGTCAAGTACATTCGACCACTCTGCCACCTCTCCGGTTTTCGGTCGACTTGCTGTGTTTAGTGCAGCAAAGCGCAAGATCGTAGCAGACTTTTTTCGACTATGGAATGCCTTTTTTCAACCTTCTTGCGCAGCCAAACCACAGCGCCGACCTTCTGAAAAATATTTTTTTAAAATCAAATACTTACGCGGTCAACCTGGTCAAGCCGCCCATGTACGGATGCAGCACCGCCGGGATGTCGACGCTGCCGTCGGCTTGCTGGTAGTTTTCCAACAACGCTACCAGAGTGCGGCCAACGGCCAGACCGGAGCCGTTCAGGGTGTGCACCAGTTCCGGTTTGCCTTGAGCGTTGCGGAAACGAGCTTGCATGCGGCGCGCCTGGAAGGCTTCGCAATTCGAGACCGAGGAAATTTCGCGGTAGGTGTTTTGCGCTGGCAACCAGACTTCCAGGTCGTAGGTCTTGGCGACACCGAAGCCCATGTCACCGGTGCAGAGCGACATCACGCGATACGGCAGGCCGAGCTTTTTCAGGATGTTTTCGGCGTGGCCGACCATTTCTTCCAGCGCTTCGTACGACTTTTCCGGATGGGCGATTTGTACCATTTCGACCTTGTCGAATTGATGCTGACGGATCATGCCTCGGGTGTCGCGGCCGTAGCTGCCGGCTTCGGAGCGGAAGCATGGCGAATGCGCACTCATCTTGATCGGCAACGTTTCGCCGGCAACGATGTCGTCGCGCACGGTATTCGTCAGCGGCACTTCGGCGGTCGGGATCAGGTACAAGGCGGCGGCGTCGACGCCTTGCTCGCCTTCCTGGCCACCCTTTTTGACGGCGAACAGATCTTCTTCAAACTTCGGCAACTGGCCGGTGCCGCGCAGCGAATCAGCGTTGACGATGTACGGTGTATAGCATTCGGTGTAGCCGTGCTCGCCGGTGTGGGTGTCCAGCATGAACTGCGCCAGTGCGCGGTGCAGTCGGGCGATGCCGCCCTTCATTACCGCAAAGCGCGAACCGGTCAGCTTGGCGGCGACGTCGAAATCCAGACCCAGCGCGGCGCCGACATCGACGTGATCGCGCACCTCGAAATCGAAGCTGCGCGGCGTGCCGACCTTGCGTACCTCGACGTTGCCGGTTTCATCCTGGCCCAGCGGGACCGATTCGTGTGGCAGGTTAGGCAGCGCCTGCATGAAGGCACTGACTTGCTCTTGCACTTGATCGAGGCGGGTTGCCGATGCCTTGAGCTCGTCGGCGATGCCGGCCACTTCCGCCATCACGGCCGAGGCGTCTTCGCCTTTGCCCTTGAGCATGCCGATCTGCTTCGACAGCGAGTTGCGCTGCCCTTGCAGTTCTTCGGTGCGGGTCTGGATTTGCTTGCGCTCGGCTTCCAAGGCGTTGAAGCCGTTGACGTCGAGCTGGAATTTGCGCGCAGCCAGTCGCTCGGCTACGGTGGCAATGTCTTTGCGAAGAAGTTGGATGTCGATCATGGACTTAGTAAATATAGGCAGGGAAACAAGCACCCATTGTACCAAGCCCGGCGGCGATAGTGCTCCGTAAATAAGGCGCTAAATAAGGCACTAAATGAGGCACTAAATGAGGCACTAAATGAGGCACTAAATGAGGCACTAAATGAGGCACTAAATGAGGCACTAAATGAGGCACTAAATGAGGCACTAAATGAGGCACTACTGCGCCGCCGACCTCGCCGCAAACAGACCGGCGGACCGCTCAGGATATCTCGGCAACCCGGTGGCAGGCCACCAGACGCCCATCAAACGATTGCAATGCGGGTACTTCCTGGCGACAACGATCGATGGCGTGCGGGCAACGATTGTTAAAAGCACAACCCGGCGGTGGCGCCAGCGGCGATGGCAATTCGCCCGGTAACATCATCTTTTTCTGACGCTGGGCCGGGTCGATGCGCGGAGTGCTGGCCAACAGGGCCTTGGTGTAGGGATGCAGCGGACGGCTGAAGACCTGCTGCTTGCTACCATGCTCAACGGTCTTGCCGAGGTACATCACCAGCACATCGTCGGCAATATGTTCGACCACCGACAGGTTATGCGAGATGAACAGGTAGGCCACGCCGGTGGACTGCTGCAAACCCATCATCAGGTTCAGCACCTGGGCCTGGATCGAGACGTCGAGCGCGGAGACCGGCTCATCGGCAACGATGACTTTCGGGTCTAGCATCAAGGCCCGTGCAATCGCCACGCGTTGCCGCTGGCCGCCGGAAAACATGTGCGGATAGCGGCCATAATGCTCGGGCCGCAAACCAACCTTAGCCATCATCGCCTGCGCCTTCTGCGCGCGCTGCTCTGTGCTGAGCTCGGTATTGATGATCAGCGGCTCTTCCAGCATCTGACCTACTTTCTTGCGCGGATTAAGGCTGGCATACGGATTCTGGAACACCATCTGCACCAGCGGCCGCACCCGCTTCAGGGTGGTGCGGTCGGCATCGGCAATATTGGCACCGTCCATCCATAGCTCGCCGCCGGTCGGCGGTTCGATCATTGTGATCTGCCGCGCCAGGGTCGACTTGCCACAACCGGATTCCCCGACCACCGCCAGGGTTTTGCCCGGCTGCAGCTGGAACGAGACGCCATCCAGCGCGCGCGCCATGGCTTTCGGCTTGAACCAGCCCTGCGAGACGTCGTAGTGCTTGATCAGATTCTTTGCCTCCAGCAGTACTACCGGATTGCCGCTGTGATTGAGGTTGTTGTGCGCGTTGTTATTCACGTTGTTATTCACGTTGTTATTCACGTTGTTATTCACGTTGTTATTCACGTTGTTATTGATATTGGCCTTCATCATCATGCAGCCCCACCGCTGAACACGGCATCAGGTGTCTTGCGCGACAGTTCAGACCAGCCATTGGTCGGCTGGCCGGCAGCATCAAGCGGGAAATGGCAGCGTGCCTGTGCCTGTTCCGGGCCCAGCAGTTGCGGCCGTTGCTGGCGGCACAGGTCTTGCGCGTACGCGCAGCGTGGGCTGAGCAGGCAACCGCTGGGGCGATCGTACTGGCCCGGCACCACGCCGGGAATGGTTTGCAAGCGCGTCCGGCCGATATTGTGTTCAGGCAGCGCTGCCAGTAGGGCTTGGGTGTACGGATGTTTGGGGGCATTGAAAATATCCGGCACGCGACCGGTTTCAACCACCTGCCCGGCATACATCACTACCACCCGTTGCGCGGTTTGGGCGACCACGCTCAAGTCGTGCGTAATCAGCATCAGGGTCATGCCGCGATCGCGTTGCAGTTGCAGCAGCAAGTCTAGCATCTGCGCTTGCACCGTCACGTCGAGCGCCGTGGTCGGCTCGTCGGCAATCAGCAGGCGCGGGTTGCAGGCAATCGCAATTGCCACCATCACGCGCTGGCTCATGCCCCCGGAGAGCTGGTGCGGATAGGCATCGAGGCGGCGTTCCGGATCGGGAATATCGACCTGCTTCAGCAACGCCAGCGCCTTGGCACGCAATTCCTTGGTTGAGCCGCCTTGATGCACCCGCAGGGTTTCGATCAGTTGATACGCTACGGTGTAGGAAGGGTTGAGGCTGGTCATCGGGTCTTGGAAGATCATTGCGATGTCCTTGCCCAGCAGGCTGCGCCTTTGCTGCTCCGGCATGGTCAGCAGATCGCGGCCATCGAAGGCCATGCGCTCGCCGTTGACCCGCCCGGGGTAGTCGATCAGGCCCATCAGGGCCAGCAAGGTGACGCTCTTGCCGGAGCCGGATTCGCCGACGATACCGATGACATCACCGGTTTCGACGTTGAGATCGAGTCCATCGACAGCGGTAAACGGCGATGCCGTCGAGCCGAACTCGACTCTCAGGTTCTTGATTTCTAACAGTGCCATGTCGTTGTTCCGCTTTATCGTTTCAGTTTGGGGTCGAGTGCGTCGCGCAAGCCGTCACCCATCAGATTGAACGCCAATACCGAGATCAGGATTGCCAGCCCGGGGAAGGTCACCACCCACCAGGCGCTTTGGATGAATTCCAACGCACTGGCCAGCATTGAGCCCCACTCAGGCGTCGGCGGCTGTGCGCCAAGGCCGAGGAAGCCAAGCGCGGCAGCATCCAGGATCGCTTCGGAAAAGCCGAGTGTCGCCTGCACGATCAGCGGCGCCAGGCAGTTCGGCAACACGCAGTTGAACATGATGCGCAACGGACCGGCACCGGCGATGCGCGAGGCGCTGACGTAATCGCGCGACATTTCAGTGATGACCGCAGCGCGCGTCTGGCGCGCATAGTGCGGCATCATCACGATAGCAATCGCATACATGGCATTCATCAGGCCCGGCCCGAGGATTGCCACTACGGCGACCGCCAGCAGCAGGCTTGGCAACGCCAGCATGATGTCCATCAGGCGCATGATCGCGATCTCGACGACGCCGCGGCAATAGCCGGCCAGCAGGCCCAGCAAGATGCCGATGCTCAGCGACAGCGATACCGACACCAGGCCGATGACTAGCGACAAGCGGGCGCCGTGGATCAGGCGCGACAGCATGTCGCGCCCGACCGGGTCGGTGCCAAGCAAGAACTTGCTGCTGCCGCCTGCTTGCCAGGCCGGCGGCACCAGCGTGGCGTCGCGGAATTGTTCGATTGGCGAATGCGACGCAATCACGTCGGCCAGCAAGGCCGCCAGCACCATCAGAATAATGATCGCCAGCCCGATCACGGCACCGCGATTCTGGCTGAAATAGGACCACAGCTCGCGCGCCGGATGCGGCGGCTTGGCGGCGCTCAGCGGGATTGCCGGTGCGGCGGGAGTAACTTGGTTTGGTTGGGCGTGGTTCATGAGCTATGCCGAATGCGAGGGTTGATCACGCCGTACAATAAATCGACGACCAGATTGACCATGATGATGATCGTGGCGGACAACAGAATGCCACCTTGCACCACCGGATAATCGCGGCGCTGGATTGCCGCCACCAACCATTTGCCGATGCCGGGCCAGGAGAAAATGGTCTCGGTCAGAATCGCCCCGGCCAGCATCACGCCGACCTGCAGGCCGACCACCGTCACCACCGGAATCAACGCATTGCGCAGCGCATGCACCACAATCACCCGCAAGCGCGACAAACCCTTGGCGCGTGCAGTGCGGACGTAATCCTCGCGCAGCACCTCCAACATCGCTGAACGGGTCATACGCGCGATCACCGCCAAAGGAATAGTGCCGAGCGCAATAGTGGGCAGAATCAGGTGTGAGACGGCCGACTTGAAGACGCCGCTGTCGTCCGATAACAGACTGTCGATCAGCATGAAACCGGTTACCGGCTGCACGTCGAAGAGGATATCGATGCGGCCCGATACCGGCGTCCAGCCGAGTGTCACCGAGAACAACAGGATCAGCAGCAACGCCCACCAGAACACTGGCATCGAGTAACCGGTGAGCGAGACACCCATCACTGAATAATCGAACACGGTATTACGCTTGAGCGCCGCCAGCATGCCGGCCGGCAAACCGATCACCAGCGCGAACAGCATCGCGCAAAAGGATAGTTCCAGCGTCGCCGGAAACAGTGTCTTGAATTCGCTGAGCACCGAGGTGTGGGTCATGATCGAGACGCCCAGATCACCCTTGAACACATTGCTCAGATAGTTGAAATACTGCTGGTAAAGCGGCTGGTCGAGGCCCAGCTCATGCGCCATTTGCGCATAGCGGGCGGGATCCATACCGCGTTCGCCGGTCATCGCTTCGACGGCGTTGCCAGGAATCAGGTGTATCAATAAGAACACCAGCAGCGTAATGCCGAGAAAGGTCGGTATGACCAAGCCGACACGGCGCAGGATAAATCCGAACATGGGGGCTGCCTATATTCTAAAAAACCTTGTCGTTCTGCCGATGGCAGGACGACTCAGCATGGGTTGTACAAGATTGCATGAAAAAAGCGGCCCGGAAAACTGTCTTCCCGGCCCCGCATTGAAGTTACTTAGCCAGATCGACGTTCTCAAAATGGTGATGCGCAAACACCGCCATCTTGAAGCCGACCACTTCCTTGCGGACCGGGGTGAAACGGATCGAATACGCCAGGTCGATCCAAGGCGCTTCTTCGTGCACGATCACCTGCGCCTGCTCGTACAGCTTGGCGCGTTCGTCCTGCTTCGGCGTCAGCTTGGCTTTCTGGATCAGCGCTTCGTAATCCTTGTTGCACCAGCGCGCAGTGTTGCCGCCGCCCTTGACGGCTTTGCAACCCAGCAGCGTTGCAAAGAAGTTATCCGGATCGCCGTTATCGCCGGACCAGCCAAACATCATCGATTGCTGATCGCCCTGCTTGCTGCGCTTCAGGTATTCGGTCCACTCGTAGGTGGTGAGTCTGGTCTTGACGCCGATCTTGGCCCAGTCGGCCTGGATCAGTTCCGCCATGCGCTTGCCGTCCGGGTTGTATGGCCGGGTGACCGGCAGGTACCACATCTCAACTTCGACGCCGTTCGGATAACCAGCCTTGGTGAGCAACTCCTTGGCCTTGACCGGATCGTAGCTGTAATCCTTGATCTTGTCGTTATACGACCAGAGCGTCGGCGGGATCGGATTCTTGGCGGCCTGGCCTGCGCCCTGGTACACCGTCTTGAGGATGGTTTGCTTGTCCACCGCCATGTTCAACGCCTGACGCACCAGCTTGTTGTCGAACGGCTTCTTCTCGACGTTGAACGAGATGTAGCCGATGTTCAAGCCTTCCTTGGTCATCATGTTGATCGACGGATCGGACTTCATAAGTTCGATGTCGGCCGGTTTCGGGAATGCCATGACCTGACACTCATTGGCTTTCAGCTTGGCGTAACGCACGGAGGCATCGGGCGTGATCGCATAGATCAGGTTGTCCAGTTTCGGATGGCCGCGCCAATAGGCATCGAACGCTTTGTAACGAATCACCGCATCTTTTTGGTAAGAGACAAACTGGAAAGGACCGGTGCCGATCGGCTCGCGGTCGATCACTTCTGGGGTACCGGCCTTCTTCATATTGTCGGCATATTCAGCCGACAGGATCGAGGCGAAATCCATGCCCAGATTGGCGATGAACGTTGCTTCAGGATGTTTGAGTTTGAAGACAACAGTATAGTCGTCGGTCTTTTTGACGCTATCGACGATCTTGTCCATGTCCATGTCAAGGAAGTAGCTGAAACTCTGGCCCGCTGCCAGTTTATGGAAAGGATGGTTGGGGTCGGCCATGCGGTTAAATGAGAACAGCACGTCATCGGCATTCAAATCGCGGGTCGGCTTGAACTTGGCGCTGCTGTGGAACTTGACACCTTTGCGCAGCTTGAAAGTATAGGTCAGGCCATCATCGGACACAGTCCACGATTCAGCCAGACCGGGAATGATCTTGGTGGTGCCCAGCTCAAACTCAACCAGACGGTTATACATCGGCACCGATGATGCATCGAAGGTCGTACCGGTGGTGTAGAGCTGTGGATTAAATCCTTCCGGGCTGCCTTCCGAACAAAACACCAGCGTCTTGGCGGCTGTCGCATAACCGGCCGTCGCGCACAGCAATGCCAGCAATCCAATCTTAGCAATCATTTTTCTTTTCATCATAGGTCTCTTTCTGTGGGTTATGGCGAAACTAAGAGACGGTTTCATAAAGGCTGCGATGCCTGCTGAAGTTTGCTCCAGCAGATCAGACTGCAGCCAAGTTTAAGGAATGCTTGATGAATATCAGCGCGACGTTCGAAACGAATGCGAAGACGACG
>NZ_JBIIVN010000088.1:0-10384 GCF_044339385.1 Collimonas sp.
CCAATCAGGTCTTCAGGTTTCTTGTAGTTGGCAAGCAGGCTGTCCGCCAGCTTGACCAACTCAGGATCGGGCTTGGCCCGTTTGGTGCGTTTTACGTAGGTCATTTTTTCCTCTATGGTGGCAGTGTCCTGCCAAATGACCGTTTACACAAAACTAATTACACCCTCTAAAAACATGGCCGCAGCAATCGATTTCTACTTTGATTTTTCTTCGCCGTATGGCTATTTTGCCGCCACTCGCATCAACCAATTGGCGGCCAGATACGCACGTGAGGTTAAATGGCATCCGATCCTGCCCGGTGTGGTGTTCAAGGCCACCGGCTCGGCGCCGCTGACGCAGGTGCCGGTCAAGGGCGACTACGCGTTGCATGATTTCGCGCGCAGCGCACGTTTTCATGGCATTCCTTATCGGCGTCCAGACGTTTTGCCGATATCCACGCAAGCGGCCGCGCGCGCAGTGTTGTGGGCACGCGCCCAGCAAGGCGAGCAAAAAGCGATCGATTTCGCCATGCAGATTTACAGCGCCTATTTTGTCGACGGCATCAACATCAGCGAGCCGAGCCACCTGCCGGAAATCGGCCGCCGTGCCGGCATCGACACCACCGACCTGATCGAAGGCATCAACAGTTTGCCGATCAAGAACCAGTTGAAGGAAGACGTTGAGCAAGCGATGGCACGCGGCGTGTTCGGTTCGCCGTTCGTGATTGCCGACGGCGAGTCGTTCTGGGGTTTTGATCGCTTCGATCAGCTTGAAGCACTACTAAGGGATGGCAAGATTTGAAAGAAAAGAACATCGATTGCCCATGCGGTGGCGGCAAATATGCGCAGTGCTGCGGGCGCTATCACAACGGCAGTGAGGTCGCCCCAAGCGCCGCGGCGCTGTTGCGTTCGCGCTACAGCGCCTACGTGATGGACCTTGGCGACTACTTGCAGGCAACCTGGCACCGCAGCACGCGCCCGCCTGAACCGATCAGCACTGAAGCCGGCCTGAAATGGCTGGGCCTGGAAGTGCGCCAGCATGAAAGCGCAGGCGACAGCGCCACCGTGGAATTCGTGGCGCGCTACAAGATCGGCGGCCGCGCCGAGCGCTTGCATGAAATCAGTCGTTTCCTGCATGAGCGCGAACCCGGGGCCGGGGGGGCAGTTGCGCTGGTTCTACGTCGACGGCAGTTTTCCAAATAAATAAAAATAAATAAAAATACAGGAAGCATCTGCCAGCCCAACCGGAGACAAACCATGAAACAACTGAATGCAAGCATTGACCGCGGCAGTGAAGATATGCCGCTGATCGAACAAACCATCGGGCATTTTTTTGACGACATGGAGGAGCGCGTTGCCGATAACGACGCCCTGGTATCGCGCCATCAGCAGATCCGCCTGAGCTATCAGCAACTACAGACCGAAGCGCGCAGGCTGGCCAGCGCCATGCTGCGGCTGGGCCTGCAACCGGGCGACCGCATCGGCATCTGGTCGCACAATAATGCCGAGTGGTTGCTCACGCAATTGGCGACGGCTTATGCCGGCATCATCCTGGTCAACATCAATCCGGCCTATCGGGTCAGCGAGCTGGAGTATGCGCTCAACAATGTCGGCTGCAAGGCGTTGATCTCGATGGCCCGTTTCAAGGCCAGCGATTATCTCGACATGTTGCGCACGCTGGCGCCGGAATTGCAGCATGCCGCGCCCGGCGCATTGCAGGCGGCGCGCTTGCCGTGCTTGAAAACCGTGATCCAGCTTGGCCGCGACGATGTGCCGGGGATGCTGCGCTTTAGCGATTTCATCGCCGGCGGCGATCCGCTCGATCCGCAGTTGCTACAGCTTGGCGCAACCCTGAAGGCCAGCGATCCGATCAATATCCAGTTCACCAGCGGCACCACGGGCTTCCCAAAAGGAGCGACGCTGACCCACCGCAATATCCTGAACAACGGCTTTTTCATCGGCGTAGCGATGAAGCTGAGCGCCCGTGACCGGCTCTGTATTCCGGTGCCTCTCTACCATTGCTTCGGTATGGTGTTAGGCAACCTGGCCTGTCTGACGCACGGCGCGACGATTGTTTATCCGAACGACGGTTTCGATCCGCTGTCGGTATTGCAGGCGGTACAGGAAGAGCGTTGCACCGGCCTGCACCGCGTACCCACGATGTTTATCGCCGAACTCGATCATCCGCGCTTCGCCGAATTCGATTTGTCGACGCTGCGCACCGGCATCATGGCTGGTTCACCATGCCCGATCGAAGTGATGAAGCGGGTGGTGCGCGATATGCATCTTGAACAGATCACGATTGCCTACGGCATGACGGAAACCAGCCCGGTCAGTTGCCAAAGCATGACCGATACGCCATTGCAAAAGCGGGTGTCGACGGTCGGTTGCGTGCAGCAGCATCTGCAAGTCAAGATTATCGATCCGGAGTCGGGCCAGATCATGCCGGTTGGTGGTGCCGGCGAGTTGTGCACGCTCGGTTATTCGGTGATGCATGGCTACTGGGGCGACGCCGAAAAGACCCGCGAAGCCATCGACAGCGACGGCTGGATGCATACCGGCGATCTGGCGACGATGGATGCCGAAGGCTACGTCAATATCGTCGGCCGCATGAAAGATATGGTGATCCGCGGCGGCGAGAACATCTACCCGCGCGCGATAGAAGAATTTTTATATCGCCATCCAGCTATCCAGGATGTCCAGGTAGTCGGCCTGCCGGACCAGAAATATGGCGAGGAATTGTGCGCGTGGATCATCCGTCGCCCGGGGCAGACGCTGGATGAACAGAGCGTGCGCGATTTCTGCCGCGGTCAGATCGCCCACTACAAGGTGCTGCGCTACATCCGTTTTGTCGATGCTTTCCCGATGACGGTGACTGGCAAGATACAGAAATTCAAGATTCGCGAAGCGATGAAGGACGCGCTGAAGCTCAATGACATTCACACCGCTTAAACAAGAATTGGACGGTATCAGTAGGACCGGCATCCCCGCGAATGCGGAGATCCAGTTACGTACCAAAGTTACGCACTAAATTTATGCACTAAATTTATGCACTAAATTGCCTCCCCACGTTCGGAGGAGGTTGGGGACGCCCGGTTAGGGCCGCCCGGGCCGCGACGCCAACTGGTAATCGCCGACCCGCTATCACTGGATCAGATAGGTTTTGAGTAAGGCATAAAACAGCTGTTGTATAGACTAGAACCAGACACAAAGGACATCGCAATGCACCAGTTAGAAAGCAAGCTCAATCCGCGTAGCGAAGAATTTCAGCAGAATGCCAATGCACTCAATCTGCTGGTCGACGATCTGCGCCAGAAGGTGGCGCAGATCGTCGAAGGCGGTGGCGCTGGTGCGGGTGCCAAGCACGTCGCCCGCGGTAAGTTGCTGCCGCGTGAGCGGGTGCAGATGCTGCTGGACCCGGGCACACCGTTTCTTGAATTTTCTCAGTTGGCGGCCTACCACGTCTATCAGGACCAGGACGGCAGCGATGCCGCGCCTGCCGCCGGCGTAATTACCGGCATCGGCCGCGTCGCCGGCCAGGAATGCGTCATCGTCTGCAACGACGCTACCGTCAAGGGCGGCACTTATTATCCGTTGAGTGTAAAGAAGCATTTGCGGGAGCAGGAAATCGCTGAACAAAACAATCTCCCTTGTATTTATCTGGTCGACAGCGGCGGCGCCAATTTGCCGAATCAGGCCGAAGTGTTCCCGGATCGCGATCACTTCGGCCGCATTTTCTTCAATCAGGCCAACCTGTCGGCCAAGGGCATTCCGCAAATCGCTGTGGTGATGGGTTCGTGCACCGCTGGTGGCGCTTACGTGCCGGCGATGAGCGACGAATCGATCATCGTCAAGAATCAGGGCA
This sequence comes from Collimonas sp., assembly GCF_044339385.1. Taxonomy (NCBI): domain Bacteria; kingdom Pseudomonadati; phylum Pseudomonadota; class Betaproteobacteria; order Burkholderiales; family Oxalobacteraceae; genus Collimonas; species Collimonas sp. Next base: position 3,844 of record NZ_JBIIVN010000088.1, read on the forward strand.
CGATTTTTCTGGCCGGTCCGCCATTGGTAAAGGCTGCCACCGGCGAAGTGGTCAGCGCTGAAGATCTCGGCGGCGGCGATGTCCATACTCGCCTGTCCGGGGTGGCCGACCATCTGGCGCAAAATGATATGCACGCGCTGTCGCTGGCGCGTACCATCGTCTCCAATCTGAACCGCCAGAAACCGCAAGGGCCGTTGTTGCGCCCGGTCGTGGAGCCGAAGTATCCGGCGCAGGAACTGTACGGCGTGATTCCGCTCGATACCCGCAAGCCGTTCGATGTGCGTGAAGTGATTGCGCGCGTGGTCGATGGCAGCGAGTTCGATGAATTCAAGGCGCGCTACGGCACCACGCTGATCTGCGGCTTCGCCCATATCTACGGCATGCCGGTCGGGATTATCGCCAACAACGGCATTCTGTTCTCGGAAGCGGCATTGAAGGGCGCGCACTTCATTGAACTCTGCTCGCAACGCAAGATCCCGCTGGTGTTCCTGCAAAATATCACCGGCTTCATGGTCGGCCGCCGTTACGAAAATGAGGGTATCGCCCGCCACGGCGCCAAGATGGTGACAGCGGTGGCGACCACCGCGGTGCCGAAGCTGACGGTGATCATCGGCGGCAGTTTCGGCACCGGTAACTACGGCATGTGCGGCCGCGCCTATTCGCCGCGCTTTTTATGGATGTGGCCGAATGCGCGGATTTCGGTGATGGGCGGCGATCAGGCCGCCGGCGTGCTGGCAACCGTCAAGCGTGACGGCATCGAAGCCAAAGGCGGCAGCTGGAGCGCCGAGGAGGAAGCGGCGTTCAAGCAGCCGATCCGCGATCAGTATGAACACCAGGGCCATCCGTATTACGCATCGGCGCGTTTGTGGGATGACGGCGTGATCGACCCGGCCGATACCCGTATGGTGCTGGGGCTGGGGTTGAGCGCGGCGCTGAATGCGCCGATTGCTGATACCAAGTTTGGCGTTTTTAGGATGTAAATATTTCAATGATCATTTGCTGAAATAAATATTTATTTAATTAATGATGAAGGCAGCTATGGAACTTCACGCATTTATTGCGACGACGCTTGGTGAAATTCAAAAAGGTGTGCAACTGGCGATTGATATTGGCGCCAGTGGGGCTGTCGTCAATGAAAGTACAAGCATCAGCCGCATTCAATTTGCCATTCCTTTGGTGCCGCCGATAACCACGATAAGCAAATAACGGCGGGAGAGTGCTGTGAACTACCAAACGATATCAATAGATCGGCAAGACAAAACGGCCGTCGTCACGCTCAACCGGCCCGAAGTACGCAATGCCTTCAACGAAACCATGATTGCCGAAATCACGCACGCTTTCCTGGAACTGGGCAGTGCCGCGGAGGTGCGCGTTATTGTGCTGGCGGCGCACGGGGCAGCGTTCTGCGCCGGCGGCGCACGGGGCAGCGTTCTGCGCCGGCGGCGATCTTCACTGGATGAAGGCAATGGCCGATTACACAGCGCAGCAGAATCGCGCCGATGCCGCCCAATTGGCGACCATGCTGCGCACCATCTACCAATGTCCGAAGCCGGTAATCGCCAAAGTACAGGGCGATTGTTATGCCGGCGGCCTGGGACTGGTGTCGGCCTGCGATATTGTGGCGGCAGTCGATAGCGCGCAGTTTTGTTTGTCGGAAGTGAAAATCGGCCTGATTCCGGCTACCATCTCGCCCTACGTCATTAAAGCCATCGGCGAGTCGGCGGCGCGCCGCTATTTCATTACCGCCGAGCGCTTTTCGGCAGAAACCGCACAGCGCCTCGGCCTGGTGCATGAAGTTGCCGCAGCGGAAAAACTCGACGAATGCGTGCATCAGCTGCTCAAGGCCTTATTGGCGGCCAGCCCCAACGCCGTTACCGAAGCCAAGCGTCTGGTGCGGGCGATTGCCGGTCAGCCGCTGACGGCAGCACTGATTGCCGATACCGTCGAAGATATAGCCAAGATCCGCGCCTCTGCGGAAGGCCGCGAGGGCGTGCTTGCCTTTCTGGAGAAGCGTAAACCGTCCTTGCTACAGTGATTGCAGGGCGATCACATACAATTTGGTCTTTGCAGAGGCGATTTCGCCAGCTTAAGTGCTGGAAAATAATACTAAATGATTAACCAAGCTTTTTTGAACGACCCCTATCCCGCCTACCGCGCACTCCGCGCCGAGGGGCTGCTGCATTGGAGCCCCGAGTTCTGCGGTGGCGCCTGGTTGCTGACCGGGCATGCCGACGTTGCTGCCGTGTTGCGCGATCCGCGCTTCTCGGTGCGACGTGCCGGTGGTTGGGCCAACAGCAGCGGGCCGGGAGCATTGGCCGAGTTGCGTGAATTCAAACGGATCTTTTCGCGCTCGTTGCTGTTCGTCGATGCGCCGCAGCACACCCGCCTGCGCCAGGTGATGAACGCTGGCTTCAAACCGGCGGCGTTGCAGCGGTTAGCGCCGCAGATTCAACGCATCGTCGATGGTTTGCTGGACGACGTGCTGGCGAAGGCCGTCGGTGGCACCGGACCGTTTGCTGAATTTGATTTCATGCGCGATTTCGCCCGGCCGTTGCCAGCGCTGGTGATTGCCGGCATGCTCGGCATCGGCGCCGCAGACCGCAGCGAATTTGTTGCCTGGTCCGATGATATCGCGGCCTTCATCGGCAGCCCGACGCCAACGCTGGAGATTGCCCGGCGCGCCCAGATCAGCCTGATCGCGATGAACGAATACTTCCGGCAATTGCTGCCGCAACGTCGTGCCGCGCCGGGCGACGACTTGATGAGCCAACTGATCCGCGCCGAAGCCAGCGGCGGCATCATCACTACCAAGGAATTGCTGGCGCAGTGCTGCACGCTGCTGTTTGCCGGTCATGAAACCACGCGCAACCTGCTCGGCAACGGCATGTTGGCGTTGCTGCAACATCCGCAGCAATGGCAGGCACTGCAAGCCGAGCCATCCCTGCTGCCAGCGGCGTTGAAGGAGTTGCTGCGGTTTGACAGCCCGGTGCAATATACCGGCCGCCGCCTCAAGGTTGCTGTCGAGATGCATGGCCAGGTCATGCAGAAGGGCGATCTGGTGATTCCGCTGATCGGCGCCGCCAATCGCGACCCGGCCAGATTCAGCGATCCCGACTGTCTTGATATCCGTCGCAACGAAGGCGCGCATTTGTCTTTCGGCTACGGCCCGCATGTCTGCATCGGCGCCACGCTGACCTATCTGGAAGCAGAAATTGCCATGCGTAGCGTCATGCAGCGCCTGCCCCAATTAGGCTTGGTTGGCAGCACGCAATCGTGGGGTGAGAACGCGGTATATCGCAGCCTCAACCGCTTGCCCTTGCAATTTGCGCGGCCCGCGTCAGCACTCCATGCGCCGCCGACGAAAGCGCACCATGCCTGAGTTGCTCAAGCAGATCCGCCAGCAGCTGGCCGCGTTGCAAGAGCAGAAGCTGTTGCGTAAGCGGCGCATTGTCGACGGTCCGCAAGGGCCGTTGCTAGAGGTCGACGGCCGCCAGTACCTGGCCTTTTGCAGCAACGATTATCTGGGCCTGGCCAACCACCCGGCGTTGCACGCCGCCGCCGCCGCCGGGTTGCAGAAGTACGGCGTCGGCGCCAGTGCATCGGCGCTGATCAGCGGCCATACCAGCGTGGTCGAGGAACTGGAGCAGGCATTGGCAGCCTTCGTCGGTATGCCGCGCGCGTTGCACTTTTCGACCGGCTACATGGCCAACATGGGCATCATCCCGGCATTGGTCGGCGCCGGCGATGTGGTGTTCTCGGACCGTCTCAACCACGCCTGCCTGATCGACGGCGCGCGTTTGTCCGCTGCCCGGTTGCGCATTTATCCGCATGCCGATGTGGCGCGGCTGGAAGAGTTGCTGGCCAAGAGCAATAGCCCGCGCAAACTGATTGTCACCGATGCGATTTTCAGCATGGATGGTGATATTGCGCCGTTGCCGGAACTGCTGGCGCTGTGCGAAAAATACGATGCCTGGATGCTGGTTGACGATGCCCATGGCTTTGGCGTGCTGGGGCCGCAAGGACGCGGCAGTCTCGCCCATTTTGGGATACAGTCGCAGCGCATCCTGTACATGGGGACGCTGGGCAAGGCCGCCGGCGTGGCCGGAGCATTCGTGGCTGGCGATGCATTGCTGATCGAATGGCTGCTGCAACGCGCGCGCACCTACGTGTTCACCACCGCCAGCCCGCCGTTGCTGGCGAGTGCGTTGCTGGTGGCAATCAAGGTGATGCAGGACGAGGATTGGCGGCATCGGCATTTGCGTCAATTGATAGCGCGTCTGCGCAGCGGCCTGGCCGCTTTGCCGTGGCCGTTGCTGCCATCGGCAACGGCAGTGCAGGCCGTCATCGTGGAAGATAACCAACTGGCGCTCGACCTGATGGAAGGCTTGCGTCAGCAAGGTATCTGGGTGCCGGCAATCCGTCCGCCGACTGTGCAGCAGGGCAGCGCGCGTCTGCGTGTTTCGTTGTCGGCGGCCCATAGTATCGAACAAGTAGATCAACTGGTAAGCGCGTTGCATGCGCTGGCTGGCAATGATGCCGACGCCTCAGCGCGGCGCGTGACAAGGAATGGAATTGAATAAAACTGAAAAAAAACTACCGCAATCGGAGCTGGTGCGGCGCAGCCTGGCCAGCGTCTGGCATCCGTGCACCCAGATGCAGCATCATGAATCGGTGCCGCTGATTGCGGTCAGCCGCGGGCGCGGCGCATGGCTGTATGACGCCGATGGCAAACGCTATCTTGATGCTATCAGTTCCTGGTGGGTCAACTTGTTCGGCCATGCTAATCCGCGCATCAATGGCGCGTTAAAGGATCAGCTCGATCAGCTGGAACACGCGATGCTGGCCGGTTTCACACACGAGCCGGTAGTGCAGTTGTCGGAACAGCTGGCGGCGCGCACCGGCAACGTCCTCGGGCACTGCTTCTATGCGTCCGATGGCGCTTCGGCAGTCGAGATCGCACTGAAGATGAGTTTCCATGCATGGCGCAATGCCGGCTATGCCGACAAGCAGGAATTCGTTTGCCTCAAGGGCAGCTATCATGGTGAAACCATCGGCGCGCTGGCGGTGACCGATGTGCCGCTGTTCCGCAATGCCTACGGCCCGTTGCTGCGCCAGGCGCATGTGGTGGCCTCGCCCGATGCGCGTGGCGCACGCGATGGCGAGAGCGCGGCCGATGTGGCGCATCGCGCCGCCTCGACGCTGGAGAAATTGCTGCAGCAGCGCTCCAGCCACATCGCCGCCATCATCATTGAACCGCTGGTGCAATGCGCCAGCGGCATGGCGATGCACGATCCGCTCTATTTGCGCCAGCTGCGCGCATTGTGCGACCGCTACAAGGTGCATCTGATTTTCGACGAAATCGCCGTCGGCTGCGGCCGCACCGGCACTTTTTTCGCATCCGAACAAGCCGCCTTGCCCGGTGAAACGCCGCTCTGGCCGGATTTCCTGTGTCTGTCGAAAGGCATCAGCGGCGGCTATCTGCCGTTGTCGCTGGTGATGACGCGCGATGCAATTTACCGGGCCTTCTACGATAACGATCTGGCGCGCGGCTTTTTGCACTCGCACTCTTACACCGGCAACCCGCTGGCCTGCCGCGCCGCGCTGGCGACATTGGCGATCTTCGATGAAGACGACGTGATCAACAGCAATCGGCAGCGTGCGCAACGCATCACGGCGGCACTGGCGCCGCTGGCGCAGCATCCCAAAGTACGGCATTTTCGCCAGCGCGGGATGATCTGGGCGTTCGACGCGGCGCTCGACAACAAGGCGCAGGCGCTGACTTTTTCACGGCGCTTTTTCGTCAGTGCAGTCGAGCATGAATTGCTGTTGCGGCCGATTGGCAAGACCGCCTATCTGATGCCGCCGTACATCCTCGACGATGAGGAAATCGATTTACTGGCAGCACGCACCGCAGCAGTTTTCGACAGTGTGGTGGGTCATGGCTGAGCGCACCGCTAATCCCTGCAAGGCATCCTGGTTCATCGCCGGCACCGATACCGAAATCGGCAAGACCTTGATTGCTGCGACGATGTTGCACGCACTCACCAAGGCCGGGATCCGCAGCGCCGGCATGAAGCCGGTCGCCGCCGGCGCTGAGTTGCGCGATGGCGTCTGGCACAACGACGATGCCGATATTCTGGCGGCAGAGGCCAGCCTCAGCTTGCCGCAGGAATTGACGACGCCGTTCCTGCTGCGTCAGCCGACCGCGCCGCACATCGCCGCAGCGCAGGAACAGCGCACCATCGAACCGGAGCACATTCTGGCTTGCTACCGCCAACTCAGCGGCATGGCCGATGCGGTGGTGGTGGAAGGCGTCGGCGGTTTCCGCGTGCCGCTCAACGCGACATACGATAGCGCCGACCTGGCGCAGCAACTCGGCTTGCCGGTTGTGCTGGTGGTGGGGTTGCGGCTCGGCTGCATCAACCATGCCATGCTGACCGTCGAGGCCATCGCCGCTCGCGGCCTGTCGCTTGCCGCGTGGGTCGCCAACACGGTGGACCCCCGCATGCTCAACGGCGACGCCAACATCGCAGCACTCAAG
>NZ_JBIIVN010000089.1:0-10381 GCF_044339385.1 Collimonas sp.
ATGGACTATGCGGCGGAACATGGCGATATTTTCGTCACCTGTACCGGCAATTATCATGTGATCACGCATGCGCACATCGCCAAGATGAAAGATCAGGCGATTGTCTGCAACATCGGTCACTTCGACAATGAAATCGAAGTTGCCGCATTGAAGCAGTACACCTGGGAAAACATCAAGCCGCAAGTCGATCACGTCATTTTCCCGGACGGCAAGCGCATCATCCTGCTGACGGAGGGCCGCCTGGTCAATCTGGGTTGCGGCACCGGCCATCCGTCGTACGTGATGAGCTCGTCGTTCGCCAACCAGACCATCGCCCAGATCGAGTTGTTCGTCAACACGAAGGCTTATCCGGTAGGTGTGTACACGTTGCCGAAGCGCCTGGATGAAAAAGTCGCGCGCCTGCAGCTAAAGAAACTGAATGCGCAGTTGTCGGTATTGACTGAAGAGCAGGCGGCCTATATCGGCGTCAAGCAAACCGGTCCGTACAAACCAGAGCATTATCGTTATTGATCACTTAACGAATAAGGCAGCGACCACGGTAGTTGCCTGAGTTTTACTGTAAGTCGGCATGTCGCTGATACGATATGCCGACCCAGCCATATCTGATCATCAAGAGGTACCTGATGCGTTTACTGCTTACCTGGTTGATTAACACGCTGGCTTTGCTGGCTGTGCCTTATCTGATGCATTCGGTGAAATTTTCCGATTTCAGTGCGGCATTGATCGCAGCGTTAGTGCTGGGTTTCGTCAATACGCTGATTCGTCCGATCCTGCTGGTGCTGACCTTGCCGGCCACCTTGCTAACGCTGGGTTTGTTCATCTTTATCATCAACGGTCTGATGTTCTGGCTGGTGTCGCACCTGGTCAGCGGTTTCTATGTGGCCAGCTTCTGGTCGGCCGTGGGCGGCGCTATCCTGTACAGCATCGTTTCGTGGGCGCTGTCCACTTTGCTATTGAAGAAGAATTAAATGTCGCGAAAAAATTTCAGCATTGAATTTTTCCCGCCTAAGACTCCCGAGGGCGCTGAAAAATTGCGCGTGACGCGCGCCAAACTGGCCGAGTTGCATCCGAAATATTTTTCCGTGACATTCGGTGCTGGCGGCTCAACCAGGCAGGGCACACTCGATACGGTGCTCGATATCCTCGGCGAAGGCCATCAGGCAGCGCCGCATCTGTCTTGCCTGGGCAGTTCGCGGCAAGCTTTGCGGGAGATTCTGGTGCAATACAAGAATCACGGTATTAAGCGCCTGGTTGCCTTGCGCGGCGATTTGCCGAGCGGTTACGGTGCCATGGATATTTCATCCGGAGAGTTCCGCTATGCGAATGAACTGGTGGAGTTCATCCGCGCCGAAACCGGCGACTGGTTCCACATCGAAGTCGGGGCTTATCCAGAAATGCACCCGCAGGCAAAGTCGCCGCAGGATGATGTGCAGCGCTTCGTCAGTAAGGTCAAAGCCGGTGCCAACGGCGCCATCACCCAATATTTTTACAACGCCGCCGCGTATTTCCGCTTTGTCGACGAGACGCAAAAATTAGGCGCGAGCGTGCCGGTCGTGGCTGGCATCATGCCGATCACTAACTACGCGCAACTGGTGCGCTTTTCCGATATGTGTGGCACGGAAATCCCGCGCTGGATTCGCCTCAAACTCGCCAGTTACGGCGACGATACCGAGTCGATCCGGGCGTTCGGCTTGGATGTGGTGACGCAGTTGTGCGAACGCTTGCTGGCCGGCGGCGCGCCGGGCTTGCATTTCTACACGCTGAATCAAGCGCCGGCGACGATTGCGATTTGGCAACGGCTCAAGTTATAAATCGTTTCGGGGCACGCGCGGGCAATAGCTGTCCAGACTGCGTGTCATCAATTTGTAGCGCAGGGCGCGCAGCTTTTTCTGCCCGTGCGCTGTTCGGGAATCATTAAAGAAGCGCAGCCCTGAAGCTATAACTTACGGGTTTCAGTAATGATGGCGTCTAGCGCGATGTCATGCTTGGCGCCCTCAAACTCCGCCAAGCCGCAGGAATAAGCGATGCCGATGCTGTGTGGACGCGGCTCCAGCGCTAACGTCCGGTCATAAAATCCACCGCCGTAACCGAGCCGCATCCTGTCGCGGTTGAAGCCGACGCAAGGAATCAGCAGCGCGGTAGGTGCAACCACCGCAGCGCTGGCCGGTATCGATACGCCAAAGCTGTCTTTCTGCATGACCTCCCCCGGAGTCCAGGCGACGAAGCGCAACGGCACATCGTTGCCAATCACCACCGGCAATGCCAGTTGCAGCCCACTGGCCGCCAGCGTTGCATAGGTTGGCCGCAGGTTCGGCTCGCCACGGATCGGCCAGTACACGCCAAGCGTGCCATGCGGATTCGTCTTGCTCCACTGAGCAGCCCATTCGATGACGCGCTGGTCCAGTTTCGCATCCCATTCCTGGCGCGTCGCGCCATCGAGCGATTGCCTTGCGGCCAACAGCGCGCGTCGCAACAAGGTTTTGTCCTTGCCGTTTTCGGGAGTTGCATCACTGGCATCACATGCTATGCTAGACATCATCTATTCGCATTCGTAAATTTAAGGTTGCCCAGTTATATGTTTAAAAAGAAATGGCTTGCTGTCGTCGCTGTTGCCGTCGCTCCCTCGGTTGCGTTGTCTCATGCAGCTTATGCCCAAAAGCGTTCCGCGGGAAGCGCTACTGCGCCCAATTTTGCCAGCCAGGACGATGCATTTCTGGCTTTGCGCGACGCTGCCCGCGCCAACAATGCCGACAAGGCGGAGCTTCTGGCTGCCACCTTGAGCGATTACGACATTCCCTCGTACGTCGATTATTACCGCTTGAAACCGCTGATCAAGGATTTGGTCGCGCCGCAGGCGGATATTCTTGATTATCTCAAGCGCTACGACGGCAGCGCTATCGCCGATCGCTTGCGTAACGACTGGTTACTGGAACTGGGCAAAGCTGGAGATTGGGCTACTTTCGATGAGCAGTATCCGAAATTCGTACTGGACGATGACACGCAATTGAAATGCTATGCGCTGACTTCGGCGGCGCAGAAAGGGCGCAATGTCGCAGCCGATGCACGTGCTTTGCTGACCACGCCGAAGGATTTCGGCCCTGCCTGCACGGGTCTCATCGGCCTGTTGGCGCAAAACGGCCAGTTCACTGCGGATGATGTCTGGTTCCAGATTCGTCAGGCGGTGGAGTCCGGTTTCGGCGCCGTTGCGCGTCGCCTGACGCCATTTATCGATGCCGCTGATGCCCAGCTGGCGCGTGGTCCGGCCGCCGGTCGCGCCGGCCACGAGTTATTCATCATTGCGTTGGGGCGGGTCGCCAAAAACGATACTGGTCGGGCCGTAGCTGCGTTGAGCGCTGCATCCGATCAACTGACGTCATCGGAGCGCTCGCTGGGGTGGGCGCAGATCGCGCAGCAATCGGCGCTCAAGCTGGAGCCGCAAGCTGTCGATTATTGGCGGCAGGTAAAGAACGCCACGCCGTTGTCGGCCGATGCGTATCAATGGCGCGTTCGTTCAGCCTTGCGTGCCGGCGACTGGAAGCTGGTCAAGAGCGGCATTGAAGCGATGTCGCAACCATTGCGTGCCGACCCTACTTGGGTCTATTGGCTGGCGCGCGCCTGTCAAGCGGAAGGAAAACTCGATCTGGCCCAGCAGAAATTCCAAAGCATTGCCGATCAGACTAATTTCTATGGTCAACTAGCGTTGGAAGAATTGGGACAGAAAATTATTGCTATCTCCCCGAACCAGGTGTTTAGCCCGGCAGAAATGGCGCAGATGTCCAATAACCAGGGCTTTCGCCGCGCGTTGCGTTTCTTCAATATGAATCTGCGCTTCGAAGGCGTGCGCGAATGGAATTGGGAACTGCGCGAGATTACGGATCGTCAATTGCTTGCCGCGGCTGAGTTTGCGCGCCAAAACGACGTGCTGGACCGCATGGTGAATACCTCTGAGCGCACCAAGGTCGAAATCGATTTCAATCAGCGTTTTCCTTCGCCGCATCGTGACGTGATGATCACCAACACGCAAAACCTGGGCCTCGATATGGCCTGGGTTTACGGCTTGATTCGACAAGAGTCGCGCTTTGTCAGAAGCGCGCGCTCGCATGTCGGTGCCAGCGGATTGATGCAGGTGATGCCGGCTACCGCGCGCTATGTCGCCAAGAAAATCGGCCTGAACGGCTTTACCAACGACCAGATTGCCGACGTTAATACCAACATTCTGCTTGGCGCCAGCTATCTGAGCATGGTGCTGAACGATCTGGACGGCTCGCAGGCGCTCGCATCGGCTGCCTACAATGCCGGTCCTGGCCGGCCGCGTGCATGGCGCTCTACCTTGCCCGGCACTGTTGAGGGCGCGGTGTTTGCTGAGTCGATCCCCTTTAGCGAGACCCGCGGCTATGTCAAGAATGTGCTATCCAACGCGACGTATTACGCTGCGCTGTTCGATGGCAAGCCGCAATCCCTGAAAGCGCGTCTTGGTGCCGTCGCACCTAAAGGTTTCGTCGAATCGGCGCTGCCTTGAAGCGCAGGGCTGCCAGCATTGCCAATTTGAACGGGCTGTATTTAAACGTACGGTATTTAAACGTACGGTATTTAAACGTACGGTATTTAAACGTACGGTACAAATTTTGATATCTGGAATCATCCATGCAAACTACCGAACTTGATCCCAGCCTGTCCTCTGCCTTGCAAAAGGCCGGTAAAGACGGGCTGTTGCTAGTGATCGGAAATAAAAATTACTCGTCCTGGTCGATGCGGCCATGGGTGGCGATGACGGCGTTCGGTATCCCGTTCAAAGAACATCGGATATTGCTGCGTCAGGCAACGACCGCCGACGAAATTGCCCATTATTCGGCCAGCGGGCGGGTGCCGATTTTGCTGGTAGGTGAGACGCCGGTCTGGGATTCTCTGGCCATTTGCGAATATCTGGCGGACCAGTTTCCCGATCTCGGTCTGTGGCCGCAGGAGGTGATGGCGCGCGCCACCGCCCGCGCGATCTGCGCGGAAATGCACTCTGGATTTGCCGAACTGCGCCAGGCCATGCCGATGGACATTCGCGCTCATAAGCCTGGTTTCGGGCGTACTGCCGGGGCCCAGGCGGACATCGCCCGGATCGTTGAAATCTGGGAAACCTGTTTGTCCGAATTCGGCCATCATCAATTCCTGTTCGGCGCTTTCTCGATTGCCGACGCTTACTTCGCGCCGGTGGTGATGCGCTTCCGCAGTTACGGCGTACTGCTGGCACCGGCATTGCAAGCTTATGCCGACCGGGTCCAGGCACACCCGGCAGTAGCGCGCTGGATGCACGAAGCGATTGCGGAAACCGAACTGCTGCCGGACTGACAAAATCAAAACCTCGATATGAAAATTTATGTTGTCGGCGGCGCGGTACGCGACGAGTTGCTGGCTTTGCCGGTCAAGGACCGCGATTACGTGGTGGTCGGGGCGACCCCGGATGACATGCTGGCGCGGGGCTTTCGTCCGGTCGGTAAAGATTTTCCGGTATTCCTGCATCCGCAGACCCATGAGGAATATGCGCTGGCGCGCACTGAGCGCAAGACTGCGCCAGGCTACAAGGGATTTGTGTTTCATGCCGATCCGGATGTCACGCTGGAACAAGATCTGGTGCGGCGCGACCTTACCATCAACGCCATCGCGCGCGCCGATGACGGCACCCTTGCCGATCCGTTCCATGGTCAGCAGGATTTGCAGCGACGTGTGTTCCGCCATGTCTCCGATGCGTTTGCCGAAGATCCGGTGCGGATTTTGCGGGTTGCCAGGTTTGCCGCGCGTTTTACCGATTTCACCGTGGCGCCAGAAACCACCGCGCTGATGCAGAACATGGTGAGCGCAGGCGAGGTCGATGCGCTGGTCCCGGAGCGGGTCTGGCAGGAACTGGCGCGCGGCTTGATGGAAGCGCAGCCGTCGCGGATGTTTGAAGTGCTGCGCGCTTGCGGCGCATTGGCGCGCATGCTGCCAGAGCTGTATGCGTTGTGGGGTGTGCCGCAGCCAGAAAAATATCATCCGGAAATCGATACCGGCATACATGTGATGGTGGTGGTGGACATCGCTGCGCAGCAAAATTATGGATTGTCAGTGCGCTTCGCCGCACTCTTGCACGATCTCGGAAAAGGCGCGACGCCGCCCGATGCCTGGCCTAGCCATCACGGCCACGAAGGGCTTGGCGTCGAACTCGTTGAGCGGGTTTGTGAACGCCTTAAAGTGCCCGGCGAAGTACGCGATCTGGCACTGATGACAGCGCGTGAGCACGGCAATGTTGGCCGAGCCTTCGAGCTGCGCGCGAATACCATCGTCAATCTTTTTGGGCGCTGTGATGCATTCCGTAAGCCGCAACGCTTTATCGACATGCTGCGCGCCACTGAATGCGATTATCGCGGCCGTGCCGGCTATGAAGGGCGCTCTTTTACCCAGTTAGCCTATCTTGAGGCGGCATTGCGTGCCGCGCAGTCAATCAATGCCGGAGCGATCGCCGGCATGTTTCAGCAACAGCCGCAACGGATTCCGGATGCGATTCATGCGGCGCGTGTGGAAGTGGTCGAACGGGTGGTTCAAGCACAACGCTCCTGATCCGGGTAAGCTTGTCCGGCAGGAGGGGGATGACATTGACGAGAACGCATCTCACGGATATTGATGAAATGAGTTTTAATGATCCGGCAGCGGCAGTCGGCAACGCGCCAAACAATCCCGGCGTCGCCAGTGTCGGCAAGAGCAAGGGCGTGCGGCCCACCATTTTCGTCAAGGAATTGTCGCGGCGCGCCCGTCGGCGTCTGCTGCGCCATTTCCTGGCGTTGAGCAGCGGCGATCGGTTATTGCGTTTCGGCTCGGTGTTGTCCGACGACCTGATTACCCGCTATGTGGAGAATATCGATTTTTCGCGCGATACCGTGTTTGGCGTCTACGACCGCAAATTGCGTCTGCTAGGCGTTGGTCATCTTGCCTTCGCGCCGCGCCAGGCGTTGCCGTCGGTGAGCAGTTTCACCACCAAGGAACGGGTGGCAGAGTTCGGTGTGTCGGTGGCGGCCTCGGCACGCGGCATGGGTGTCGGCAGCCGCTTGTTCGAACGTGCGGCAATATGTTGTCGCAATGTCGATATCGATACCTTGTATATGCATTGCCTGTCGTCCAACAAGGTAATGATGCATATTGCCAAGAAGGCCGGGATGGCGATCCATCGCGACTACGGTGAAGCTGACGCCTATCTGAAGCTGCCGCCGGCGAATCCCGCCAGCGTGTTGCAGGAAGCGGTTGAGGAGCAGGTCGCAATAATTGACTATACAGTGAAAGCCAATCTGCGGGCCGTGCTGAAATGGCTCAGCGGTCTGCCGGGCATCCGGCGCGACCGCTGACCACCGCCGTCCGATCAGTCACAGCAGCGGCAACGCTGTCGTATCCTTGATGTGTTGCAGCGCAAAGCTCGATTTGACATCCAGCACCGCCGGGTGTCGCAACAGGGTTTCCATCATGAAGCGTGAGAAATGCGCCATGTCTTCCACGTGCACGCGCAGCAAATAATCCATCTCGCCGGTCATCGCGTAGCAGGCCACCACCTCCGGCTAGTGTTCGATTGCGGTCGAAAAGTCCACGCGCGGCGACTGCGCCGTGTGCGCGGCGATGCGGGAGCTGCCGCTGAATTGCGGATCACTGTGCTTTTCCAGCCGCACGTTGACGTAGGTCAGCAGGCCGAGGCTGATTTTTTCCGGAGCCAGCAGCGCCACATATTGGCGTATCACGCCAGCCTGCTCCAGGTGCTTGATCCGCCGCAGACAAGGTGATGGCGACACATTGACGCGCTCTGCCACCTCTTGGTTGCTGAGGCGGCCATCCTCCTGCAAGATCGCTAAAATCTTGCGGTCTGTTGCGTCCATTTCAATTCTTGGCATAAGTCACCTTAAATTTAATATATTGAGCAATATTACTGCGCAAAATTATATGTGTGCAGATGATTTTGCAATTTTCTGCCTCAGGCTCGCCTCTATACTCTAGTTAATTACAACCACCAAATTGGGGATGGCAATGGAGTTTCAACCTTGGGAAAACCCGATGGGCACCGATGGCTTCGAGTTTGTCGAGTATGCCGCTCCGGATCCTCAGGCGCTGGGCGCGCTGTTTGAAAAAATGGGCTTTACCGCGATTGCGCGGCACCGCCATAAGGACGTGACCCTGTATCGCCAGGGCGATATCAATTTCATCATCAATGCCGAAAAGGATTCGTTTGCGCAGCGTTTTGCGCGCCAGCACGGGCCATCGGTGTGCGCCATTGCATTCCGCGTCAAGGACGCTGCATACACATACAAACGCGCGCTTGAATTGGGCCCCTGGGGCTTTGATAACCGCACCGGCCCGATGGAGCTGAATATTCCTGCCATCAAAGGTGTCGGCGATTCGCTGATCTACTTCGTTGACCGCTGGCGCGGCAAGGATAAAGCCAATGGCGTCGAGGCCGGTGCTATCGGCGATATCAGCATCTATGACGTTGATTTCGTGGCGATTCCAGGCGCCCAAGCCAATTCCGCGCATTGTAGCCTGACCTATATCGACCATCTGACGCATAACGTGCATCGGGGCCGCATGAAGGAGTGGACGGATTTCTACGAACAATTGTTCAATTTCCGCGAAGTGCGGTATGTCGATATCGAAGGCAAATTAACCGGCCTGAAATCCAAGGCAATGACCTCGCCTTGCGGAAAAATCCGCATTCCGATTAATGAGTCATCCGACGATAAATCGCAAATCGCCGAATATCTCGATCAGTATCATGGTGAGGGCATTCAGCATATTGCCCTGGGCAGCGAAGATATTTACACCAGCGTGAGCGAAATGAAAGCGCGCCAGGTTGCCTTTCAGGACACTATCGAGACCTACTACGATCTGATAGACCGCCGCTTGCCGGGCCACGGTGAGCGGCTGGCAGACCTCAAGCGGCTGCGTATCCTGGTCGATGGCAGCAACGCCAAGAGCCGCGAACTTCTGCTGCGGATATTTACGCAAAACGTCATCGGGCCGATCTTTTTCGAGATTATCCAGCGCAAGGGCGATCAAGGTTTTGGTGAGGGCAATTTCCGCGCACTGTTTGAGTCGATTGAACTGGACCAGATCCGGCGCGGCGTGTTGAAGGACGACAGGCAGGCAGCAGCTAGCTAATTGCCGCGTAGCGTAAAATTAAGCATGGGCATGGACGCTGGCCGGACATGCCCGTGTTTGTCTGTAGATGGCAGCGTCAAGGCCGATATCGGAGGGGTGGTTGAGGATATGGACATGAATGCAAACGTAATCGATGCGAGCATCAGTACCGACGATTTTTTTGCCACAGTTGCGGCCAAATCCGACGGTACCAAACTGCGCGGCGACTATAGCAAGATCGACGCCCGTTACGTCGTGGCGCAGGATTGGGGCGCCTACACGCCAGAGCAGCACGCGTTGTGGCGACGCTTGTATCAACGTCAGGCCGGGCTGATTCCAGGCCGCGCCTGCGATTTATTCATCGAAAGTCTGGAACTGCTAAACATCGGCGACGGCATCCCGAAATTTACTGAGAGTTCGGCGCTGCTGTGCAAGGCCACCGGCTGGCGTCTGGTTGCGGTACCGGGCCTGGTGCCGGACCATGTATTTTTTGAGCATCTGGCCAATCGCCGTTTTCCGGTCACGGTCTGGCTGCGCGAGCCGGAAGAGTTCGATTACATTGTCGAACCGGATCTGTTCTATGATTTTTTCGGCCACGTTCCGCTGTTGTTCAATCCGATTTTTGCCGACCATTTGCAAGAGTATGGCAAGGGTGCGCTGAAGGCGATGAAGCTGGACGGTTTGTCGATGCTGGCGCGGCTGTATTGGTACACGGTTGAATTCGGCCTGATCCAAAGCCCCGAGGGGCTGCGTGTCTACGGTGCCGGGATTCTGTCATCAGGCGGCGAAATCGAATATTGCCTCAGCAATCCGATGCCGCGGCGTCTCCGGTTCAACGTCGAGCGCGTGATGCGAACTCTCTACAAGATCGATTCTTACCAGGAAACGTATTTCGTGATCAGCGATTTTCAACAACTGTTCAACGATACCGCACCGGATTTCACGCCGATCTATCAAAAACTGAAGGTGCTGGACACCTTGCCGGCCAATGCCTTGCTGCCGGGTGAGGCCAGGCTGTCTGTCTAGAGAAATAAATCTGCGTTAATGCGCTGGGCGATGCCCGCTGTATCCGTTGTCGCAGGGCGGCGTAGTCGCGCCCTGGTTCTTTGGCCGAGCGAGCGCAGTCACAATCACAAACATATTTGAGCTTCCCCCGAAATTTAGTCTTCCATAGGTAACGTAAAATCAACGATCCTTTGGAAAGACCAGCAATGAAGAAGATACCAAAACAGATGTACACGGC
>NZ_JBIIVN010000091.1:0-10238 GCF_044339385.1 Collimonas sp.
CCTTCGCTTTTTTGTTGCCCGCTGAAACTGTTTCGTTTTAATTCGTTCATATCCTGCCTTCGTTGTTCAGTGCAGGATACTCCTTAAACTATTGTCCGGATTTCCGGGTCCACTATAGTATGCATAGGCTTCATACGCGCCTGAGCGCGCATCCAGGTCTGGGCTTCAATATGCTTGGCGGCGTCGAAACCGAGTTGCAAGGTGCAAAAAATCAGCACCGGCCAGCAGCTTTTTCTGCGCCTTCAAATACTGTGCGCCGCCTTCTTCTTCGCGGTATTTGAAGGGGTTCAATGCAGCGCCCAACAGCCAGTCCGGACAGCGCTCCCGGGCTATCTGCAGCGCGGGTACCGATTCCAGATAGCGCACGGGTGCCTGATCAGGATGGTGGCCTGGCAAGCGATCACCACTGAGCAGCAACAATTGCTCCAGACCACGCGCCTTCATCGACTCGATCTGCAACAGCAAGTCTGCACGCTCGCGATCCTTGCCTGAAAAATGCAGCAAGGATGAGGCCGGATCTGCCAATGCCGCGGCACCTTGCAACGGACTCAAGTCCGAGTGCAGGCCGACACGATCGGCAAAGGCTGGCAGTAACGGCCAGCCTGCCAGATGCCCGCGTTGCAGGATTTGCTCAAGCGCGGCCAGGCGCGCAGGGGACTGTTGAGGAATGACCTCTAGCACGCAGACGAAACGTCCTTCGTTCAGCGCCTGTTTTAATTTACTCAAGACAGCCCGATACCTTGTCAATCAGAGGGGCGTCGTTGCCGCAGCCTCTTGGCGATAGCGCAGAGCAACGACGGCGATCATGCCAGCAGCAGGCTGGCAACATACAAGAGGAACATTTGTGCAGGCGCCCAACTTGCGTCCGGCAACCAGTTGGCGAGGCTTGGCGGCGGCATCGCGCCGACACGCCCCTATCTCAAACCCGCCACCACCCTGCTCAGACGCTCATGTTGCCCAAGGTGCTGGCGCGATAAGCGGCGACGAAGGTATCGAAATCGCCGGTCTGGGTGCGCTCCAGGCTTTCTTGTTCGGACAACGATTTGGCTGCCATGCTCTCGAAATAATTGCGTTGTTCCGGAGTCGGCGGGTGCGCCAGAAAATGGGCTGCGTGCAGCTTGCTCTGGCGCAGCGCAAAGCTGGCGAACGATTCCTGATTCTGTTGCAAAATCGCCAGTACGCGGGCTGATGGCGTCAGCTCGGGCGATGCCAGTTTTAGCTGCTGTTGCGCGAGCGAGGCGGCGTGTACACCATCGCTGCGCTGGGCGTCGAGCAACGCGGCGGCGGGGGCGATCCGCTGTAGCAGTTCCTGGCCCCAGGTTTGCAAGGAAACCGGATTGCCGTGGCGCTGCAGTTGCAGGCCGGGACGACGCCCTTCCTTGACGACGCGTGAGAAATTCTCAGTGTTTTCCAGACTTTCTTCGTCGCTGGTGAGTGGGCTGTCGTCCAGCGCACAGAACAGCAGGAAGGCATCCAGAAAACGGGAGGTTTCCAGATTGATCCCCATCGGCTCAAATGGATCGATATCCATGCAACGCACTTCGATGTATTGCACGCCGCGCGCCGACAGTGCCTGAATCGGCCGCTCGCCGGTGTTGATGACGCGCTTGGGGCGGATGGTGGAGTAATACTCGTTTTCGATCTGCAGAATATTGGTGTTGATTTGCACCCATTCGCCGTTGCGATGAGTGCCGATCTCCGCATACGGCGGGTAAGGCTGGCTAACTGCCCGCGCCAGGCTCTTCATGTAACTGTCGAGGCTGTTGAATTGCGGCGTCAGGCACGCCTGGGCTTCGCTAGTGTAGCCGAGATCGCTCATGCGCAGGCTGGTGGCATACGGCAGATAGAGGGTGTCTTTATCTAGTTGATCCAGACGATGGTCGCGACCATCCAGGAAACACTTGGACAGGGCTGGTGAGGCGCCAAACAAGTACATCAGCAGCCAGCTGTAGCGGCGGAAAGTACGCACCAGCGCGATGTAACTTTCAGACTGAAAATGCGTCGCCGTGCCGAGCGCACCTTCGGCTTGTTGCAAAGCCTGCCACACGCCTTCAGCCAGCGAGTAGTTATAGTGGATGCCGGCGATACATTGCATGCGCTTGCCGTAGCGCAGCGCCAGGCCGCGCCGGTAGACGTGCTTCAGCATGCCGATGTGCGAGCTGCCGTACCAGGCGATCGGGATCTGCTCCTCGGCTGGCAGAGACGCTGGCATCGACTGGCTCCATAGCAATTCGTCGCCCAGTTTGGAATACACGAAACGATGAATCGCATCCAGTTCATCCAGCGCGGTGCCGATGTCATGCTCGGCCGGGGTGATGAACTCCAGCAGCGATTCCGAATAGTCGGTGGTGATTTGCGGCTGCGTCAGTGCTGCGCCCAGCGCGCGCGAATGCGGCGTCAGCGCCAACCTGCCGTTGCCGTCGACGCGCAGGGTTTCCCGCTCGATGCCGCGCAAGCCCTGGTCCAGCAAGCCGCGGTGCTGCTCTTGCCCTAGCAGCGCCAGCCGGCGTGTGTAATGATCAGTCAATTGAGTATCCTTTTTTTCAAATTTTTTCTTCTCGGCCTGAGGCCTGCATCTAATTTTTTATGACTTGTTTACGACTTGTTTACGACTTGTTTACGACTTGTTTACGACTTGTTTATGACTTGTTTATGACTTTTTATAGCTTTTTTATAACTTGTTCATGCCGTCATTTCTGCCCGCAAACGATCCGTAGAGCGCGAGAATAGCCGAAAATGAAAGAATGCGTTGGATGAGGCCCAGCACGCAATCGACAATCAGGCGCCACGCCGGTCTGCGCCCGTACATATAAGATAAACAACAGTCAATAAATCCGCAAGCAAGCCGCAACCGTGCAAATTTATCAGGCGCGACACCTTATAATCCTGCTTTGTTTATCCTTTTCTACTGCCCCCACTATGCCAGCCCAACTGATCGACGGAAACCTCCTCTCTCAACAACTGCGTGCCGAAGTCGCCAAACGCGCCGCCGCCCTGACTGCCCAAGGCAAACAACCTGGCCTGGC
Organism: Collimonas sp.; assembly: GCF_044339385.1. NCBI lineage: Bacteria > Pseudomonadati > Pseudomonadota > Betaproteobacteria > Burkholderiales > Oxalobacteraceae > Collimonas > Collimonas sp. The sequence continues at coordinate 3,027 of NZ_JBIIVN010000091.1, forward strand.
GGTGATCCTGGTCGGCGATAGCCCGGCCTCGCAGGTGTATGTGCGCAACAAGGTCAAGGCCTGTGAAGATAACGGCCTGTATTCGGTGCTGGAAAAATACGATGCCGACCTGACAGAGGCGGCGCTGCTGGCCCGCATCGATGCGCTCAATGCCGATCCAAAGATCAACGGCATTCTGGTGCAGTTGCCGTTGCCTGCGCATATCGATGCGCACAAAGTGATCGAGGCTATAGCGCCGGAAAAGGATGTCGACGGATTTCATATCAGCAACGCCGGTCTGTTGATGACCGGCCAGCCGCTGTTCCGCCCGTGCACACCCTACGGCGTGATGAAGATGCTGGAATCGATCGACTATCCGGTGCGCGGCGCGCATGCGGTTGTCGTCGGCGCATCGAATATCGTCGGCAAGCCGCAAGCGATGCTGCTGTTGCAAGCTGGCGCTACGGTCACCATCTGTAACTCCAAGACCCGCGATCTCGGTCTGCATACACGCATGGCCGATATCCTGGTGGTTGCCACCGGCAAGCGCAACATCGTTACCGCCGACATGGTCAAACCGGGTGCCGTCGTCATCGACGTCGGCATGAATCGTGACGATAACGGCAAACTGTGCGGCGATGTCGATTTCGCTCATGCCAAGGAAGTTGCGGGCTACATTACTCCGGTGCCGGGCGGCGTCGGACCGATGACCATCACCATGCTGCTGGTCAATACCATCGAAGCTGCAGAGAGAAACTAACCGCAATGAACACGACCGCAATCAACGCTAGCAATCCCCTGCTCGATTTCACCGGGCTGGCAAAATTCGACCGCATCACACCGGACGATATCACACCGGCAATCGACGCCTTGCTGTCGCAGGCAGATACCGTGGTGAAGCTGCTGGAAACCTCAACCGATACCGCCACCTGGGACAATTTTGTCGCGCCGCTGGACCATGTCACTGAAAAACTGAGCCGCGCCTGGGGCATTGTCAGCCATTTGAATGCGGTAGCCGACACCCCGGAACTGCGTGCCGCGCATAACGAAAATCAGCCGAAACTGGTTGAATTCTGGACCACGCTGGCGCAAAACCTGGCCTTGTTCGACAAGTACAAAGCCATCAAAAACAACCTCGACTTTGCCTCGCTGTCGAGCGCAAGGTGCACCATCATCAATAACGCTTTGCGCGATTTTCGCCTGGGCGGGGCTGAACTGCCAGCCGACAAGAAAGCCCGTTTCGCCGCCATCCAGGAACAGCACGCGGCGCTGACCACACGCTTCTCGGAAAACATCCTCGATGCCACCAACGCCTATGGCTTGTTTGTCAGCGACGAAGCCGAACTGGCGGGCCTGCCAGACGATGTGCGACAAGCCGCGCGCAGTGCCGCCGAACAAGACGGCAAGGACGGCTACAAGTTCACGCTGCATTTCCCCTCCTACTTCCCGATCCTGCAATACGCCGACAACCGTGCGCTGCGCGAAACCATCTACCGCGCCAACGCCACCAAGGCGTCCGAGCTGGGCGAAAAACCGGAGTGGGATAACAGCGCCCATATCGTCGAGATCCTGCGCCTGCGCAACGAAGAAGCGAAGCTGCTGGGTTACCAGAATTACGCCGAACTTTCGTTGGTACCCAAGATGGCCAAGACTTCCCAGGAAGTGATCCATTTCCTGGAAGACCTCGGTGCCCGCGCCCGCCCGTTTGCCGAGCAAGATCTGGCTGAACTGCGCACATTCGCCCAGCAGCAGCTGGGCATTGACACGCTGGAAGCCTGGGACCTGACCTATGCCGCCGAAAAGCTGCGCGAGCAGCGCTACGCTTTCTCCGAACAAGAGGTCAAGCAGTACTTCCCGGAGCCGACCGTGGTCAAAGGCTTGTTTCACCTGATACAAAAGCTGTTTTCGGTCGACATCCGCGCCGATCAGGCAGCGGTGTGGCACCCCGATGTCAAGTTCTTCCGGATTGAAAAAGACGGCAAGCTGATCGGCCAGTTCTATCTCGATCTTTACGCCCGCAATGGCAAACGCGGCGGTGCCTGGATGGATGATGCGCGGGCCCGCCGCCGCATCGGCAACGACATCCAGACGCCGATCGCTTACCTGACCTGCAATTTCACCGCGCCTGCCGTGATTGACGGCAAGACCAGGCCGGCTTTGATCACGCACGACGAAGTGATCACCTTATTTCATGAGTTCGGGCACGGCCTGCATCACATGCTAACGCAGGTCGATGAGATCGGCGTATCCGGGATCTCTGGGGTCGAGTGGGATGCTGTCGAATTGCCTTCGCAATTCATGGAGAATTTCTGCTGGGAGTGGGACGTATTGCAGCACATGACGTCCGAGGCGGAGAGCGGCCAGCCGTTGCCGCTTGCGCTCTACGACAAGATGATCGCCGCCAAGAATTTCCAGTCCGGTCTGCAAACGTTGCGTCAGGTAGAGTTCTCATTGTTCGACATGCGCTTGCATGACGACTATGATCCGTACAGCACGCAAAGCGTACAAGATGTGATCGACCAGGTGCGCGCCCGCATCGCAGTGATCACGCCGCCGCCATTCAACCGCTTCCAGCATTCGTTCAGCCACATTTTTGCCGGCGGCTATGCAGCCGGCTACTACAGCTACAAGTGGGCTGAGGTGCTGTCGGCGGATGCGTATGCTGCGTTTGAAGAAGCAGCGGCCGGCAGCGGCAATCTGGTTTCAGCCGCCACCGGCAACAAATTTCGCGATGAAATTCTGGCGGTTGGCGGTTCACGTCCGGCGCTGGAATCATTCAAGGCATTCCGCGGACGCGAACCAAACATCGACGCTTTGTTGCGCCATAGCGGCATGGCCGCCTGATTCAGTCGGCGGATAGCCACGCCGCTGCTTTGCGGCGATTCTGTATATCTCATTGGGTCTGAAGGGGAAAGAGGATGAAATTAGCTGTAGCGTTTTTTCACTGGCTTTTCTGCTGTTGGCGAGCGGCGCGCAAGCGCAGCTCTACAAAACGATTGGGGCCGACGGCAAGGTGACCTATAGCGATACGCCGCCGGCAACAGGCAACGTGGCGCAGAAAAAAATCGGCAGCGGCGGCGCTGACGCCGATCCTCTGCCGTATGAACTGGCGCAGGCGGTCAAGAACAGTCCTGTCGTCTTTTACAGTTCTGAAAAATGTATTCCCTGCGACGATGGTCGCAAACTGCTGAACGGGCGCGGCATTCCGTTCACCGAAAAGACGATAAAAAGCAATGAAGACATCGCGGTACTGCGTAAAATTACCAGCGAAGACCAGCTGCCGGTGCTGACCATCGGCCGCGACAAGCAACGCGGCTTCGATAGCAGCGCCTGGAACACGGCGCTGACTTCAGCCGGATATCCGCCAAGTAATCGCTTGCCGAAAGGTTATCGGAATGCAGCGCCGATGGCAGCGGCGGCGACGTCAAAACCGGTTGAGAAAGCTGCCGCTGCTGATGCCGATACGATGAGCACCGATGCGCCGCCAGCCGCTGGCAATGCGCCGCCCGGCTTCCGATTTTAAGTCTGGCGCAGCGCCAACAGCGAGACCCCTTTATTCATGACGCAAATCGACTTTCACACCAATATTGCGGATAAATTTCTGTACACCTGCCGACTGGTGCGTAAAGCCCGTTCGGCGCAACGGCAGATCGTCATATTGAGCAACAATGCGGACGATCAGGCCATACTGGATCGCGCCTTATGGACTTTTTCCGAGCATGATTTTCTGCCGCACGTAACGCCAGAAGATCCGCTGGCAGCACAAACCCCGATCATCCTTACCGCCGATCCGGCCAGCGAACTCCCACATCATCAAATCCTGATCAACCTGTCCGGCCAGACGCCGCCGCATTTCGCCCGCTTTGAGAGAATGTTTGAGATTATTTCGCTTGATGCTGCGGATGTCGCCGGTGGCCGCGAACGCTATCGCTTTTATCAACAGCGCGGCTATCCGCTGACGCATTTTGTTGCAGACGCTGTATGAGGAGTACGCCATGAACAACGGCAAACTCGATGCCAATATTCCTGTATTGACCGAGATCATTGAGCCGCTACCGACCTTGACCGATGTGATCGAGATGCCGCGAACGGCACCGGCCATTGAGTCAGATCATTTTGAACTGCCGCAACCCCGGCAGGAACCAACACTGAGCCAGAAAGACTGGGACCGCCTGGCTGCGGAGGTTCAGCAAAAAGTGCTGCGGCAATTGCAGGATCGTATTGATTTCGTGATTGAACAGCGGGTTCGCGATGGTTTGGCCGATGTACTGCAAACCGCTGTCGAAGGCATGGCGGCGCAAATCCGCGCTGGCTTGCACCAAACCTTCGATGAAGTGATTTGCCGGGCCATAACACTGGAGCTGGTCAAATTGCATAAACAAAATTTATAGCGCAATTTTTTGATTTTGAATCAATAACTGCAATTCTATAGATCAAAGTAAAAAATTTTGGCCAGATTTTGACCGCCTAAAAAATATCGATTTTCTTACAATAGAGCTATCGTAAACGCTGGTCTTTGGAGATGAGATGAAAGTAATTGTATTGGGCGCTGGCGTTATCGGAACCACATCGGCATGGTTCCTGAACAAGGAAGGTCACGATGTCACCGTGATCGAACGCCAGCCCGGCGCTGCTCAGGAAACTAGCTTTGCCAACGGCTGCCAGATTTCGGTATCGCACGCCGAGCCCTGGGCCAATCCGCAAGCGCCGATGAAGGTCCTGAAGTGGCTTGGCCAGGAAGACGCCCCGCTGCTGTATCGCTTCCGTCCGGAATGGCTGCAATGGAAATGGGCGGTCAACTTCTTGCGCGAATGCACCCCTAAGCGTACCAACGACAATATCCGCCAGATCGTCGCCATCTGCGAATACAGCCGCCAGACGCTGCAAGCGGTGCGCGCTGAAACCAACATCAACTACGATTGCCTCACCAGCGGCATCCTGCACTTTTACACCGATCAAAAAGAATTCGACATCTCGCTGCCGGCCGCGCAACTGATGCGCGATCTGGGTTGCCAGCGCGACTCTATCAGCGCCGATGAAGTGGTCAAGATCGAACCGGCGCTGGCGCGCATTCGCGACAAGATTGTCGGCGGCGATTTCACCGCCACCGACGAATCCGGCGATGTCTATAAATTCACTTCCGGCCTCGCCGGCAAGGCCGCCGAAGCGGACGTCAACTTCCGCTACAACACCAGCATCACGCGCCTGCTTACCGAGGGCAGCGGAGCCGCTGCCAAGATCACCGGCGTGGAAATCATCAATCCCGACGGCCGCCATGAAGTCCTGCACGCCGATGCTTTCGTGGTGGCCATGGGCAGCTTTTCAACACAACTGCTGCAACCGCTCGGCATCGAGCTGATGATCTACCCTGGCAAGGGCTATTCAGCCACCTACCAGATCACCAACCCGGACGCTGCGCCGACCGTCTCGCTCACCGACGACGGCTACAAACTGGTGGTGTCGCGCCTGGGAGATCGCCTGCGCGTGGCTGGCACATGCGAACTCAACGGCTACACCCGCGAACTCAACACCACACGCTGCGAGGCGATCACGCGTCGCACGCGCGAACTGTTCCCGGAAGGTTGCGACTACGACAATCCGGTTTACTGGACCGGATTGCGCCCCTTGACGCCATCCAATGTGCCATACATCGGCAAGACCAGGATCAGTAACCTGTTCCTCAACACCGGCCACGGCACCCTTGGCTGGACCATGGGTTGCGGCTCCGGCCGGGCGATCGCCGAGATCGTTTCGGGGCGCCGGCCGGAAGTCGATTTTGCGTTCACGGGCATGCCACGGCAAACATCGGCGCCGCTGATTCTGCCGCGTCCGGCAGAGGCGTAAAAGAGTAATTTAAACAGTAAATTTTCGCGAAGATGATCCAATCAGAAAGACCGATGCTGGCAGCAGCATCGGTCTTTTTTTATGCCGTTTGAGCGACCGCAAACTCAGGATATCTCTGGCATGGCGCGCTTCTTGCATGTACACAACATGAGATCAGTTGGAATGCATTTTTGGTCAGGCAGGCGCACCGTTCGAGTGCATCATTTGGCGACACGCACTTGAACGGATACCGGCTTTTCGTCAAATGCGACACGGGTCACGAATTTGGCGCGCTTCATCGGAAAACGTGACTGGAAATGACGCACATTGCCAGAACCGGAAATGACCCGGCGCACGAATTGATAATAGGCGTCCATATCGATCACATGTACCACCAGGAAGTAGTCGTAATCGCCGGAAACGAAGTAGCACTGCATGACCTCGGCTTCCTTGTTCATGCGTAGTTCGAATTCCTGCATCTGCTCGTCGGACTGGTTGTTTAGCGAAATTTCCAGGAAAGCAAGCATGCCGTAGCCGAGCGCAAAAGGATCAACCAGCGAAACGTCTGCGCTGATGATCCCCGCTTCGCGCAGATCGCGCAGGCGGCGCAGGCAGGTTGGCTGCGAAATGTGGGCTTTGTCGGCCAGCGTGCGCGTCGCGATTTGATTATCGCGCTGCAGCAAGTTGAGGAGTTTGCGGTCGACTTTGTCTAGCGTGTGATGTTTGCTCATACCATCTTTTTGATGTGTTATTCGACTGTTTCAATAATTCGCAAAAAACCGCTATGCGAAGCGTTTTTTATGTTGTAACGTTGCTTTATTCAGGGTACTGAATGCGTAGTCAATAAGCAGCGGATTAGAAAACTGTAAGAGCTTTGTTTTATTTTAAATCCTCAGGAGGGCATTCATGCAGAACAAGATCAAAATGATTCCGTTGGCTGGTGCAATTGCCATGGCTTTCGCCTTTGCTGGCTCGGCTTCGGCGCAAGAAGTGGTTACTATCGGCCAGGTTAGCCCACTGACAGGTCCTAACGCCCACATCGGCAAGGACAATGAAAACGGCGCCAAAATGGCAATCGATGAATTGAATGCCAAAGGCACCATGATCGGCGGCAAAAAAGTTACCTTTGTACTGGCTTCCGAGGATGACGCATCCGATCCAAAACAAGGTACTGCAGCCGGACAGAAACTGGTAGACGCCAAGGTCAAGGGCGTTATCGGCCACATGAACTCGGGCACCACCATCCCTGCATCCAAGATCTATTTCGATGCTGGCATTCCGCAAATCGCGCCTTCCGCCACCAATCCAAAATACTGAGCTTCCCTCGATTTTTCGTCTTCCAACAGGTGGCTTTTATGCCGCCTGTTTTTCCTGATGTTGCTCAGTGAGCCAGTCATCTAAATACTGGCA
>NZ_JBIIVN010000001.1:0-46204 GCF_044339385.1 Collimonas sp.
TCCGTCCACGGTGACGCGACTACTGGCCCGTAACAAGCCAACAAAATAGCTGGGGCATCCGAAAAATCCTTAGCGTACGATTTTTTCCGTTTTCCCTGTTCTCCCCTTATTGGTAAAAATTTACCAAAAGAGATCTTTATTCGCGGTTTGGAGCAATGTCTGGTATAAACTATGGCAGTTTTGCGCTAGGAAATCACTGGATAGCACACCCGATACATGATGGTATGACTACTGATTACGGGATTGTTGAGAACCAGGCTGGATAGTTGAATTGTCGCCACTGGATGTGCTGCAAGACAGCCGCGACACCAATGTTCAAGCGGAATCTCGACAAACCTCAAGGGAGAGAACCATGAACCTGACCGTTACCAAGACCGCCGCAAAAAAAGCGGCGGCAGCAATGGAAAAATTGACTGCGTCGAGCAAAACCAAGGCCGCGGGCAAGGCAGGCGTTCCCACAAAAAAAACAGCGGCGAGCGGAAAAGCCAAACAGGCCACAGAGAAAACCCGGCAACTTGCGGTCAAGACGGAGCCAAAGGCCGATACACCCACTACTAAAGCATCAAAAGCTTTGCCCAAAGTTGCCAAACCCAGTCCCAAACCTGTTGTAAAATCCCTACCCAAGAAATCGGCGGCTGCCGATTCTGTATAGAAATCAAGTCCTGCCGCAGACAAGGCAACGCTTAATACAACGGTGAAAACCAGTAGTTCTGTTGTAAAGAAACTGAATTCCCCAACGGCCAGATCCGACGCTAGCAGCATCAGCGACAAGCCCGCAAGTGCCGGATCAACGGATAAGTTTGAAAAAAACGTCGTATCGAAAGCAAGCGAAGTGGCTACTAAAACATCCAAACCGACATCAGAAACCGTTCTGTTGATCGAAGAGAAAATCCTTAAGATGGGTGAAAAGGATTACATGAACGAAGCGCAACTGGCTTTCTTCAAAGCGCGTTTGCAGCAGTTAGAAATCGACCTGCTCAAGAACGCCGGAGAAACCACAGAACATTTGCGTGAAACCGTCCTGGTCCCGGATCCGGCGGACCGCGCCACTATCGAAGAAGAACATGCGCTGGAATTGCGTACTCGCGACCGCGAACGCAAATTGCTGAAAAAGGTGCAGCAGTCGATCGCATCGATCGATGCCGGCGAGTACGGCTGGTGCGAAGAAACTGGCGAGCCTATTGGTATTCCACGCTTGCTGGCGCGTCCAACCGCGACCTTGTCGCTGGAAGCCCAGCAACGCCGCGAACTGAAACAAAAGCTTTACGGCGACTGATCTGATCCTCAAGACGAATATTAGATAACGCGCCAGGCAATCTCGAGGCGCGTTATTCTTTGCATCTTTCGCCCTCTACGATCGCTCGCATGCCGCATCGTCAACCACTCCCGCTCGTCGTCACCATCTGATGTCAGCTTCGTCAATTCGTTGCAGACGCCTCGGACAAGCCACGCTCGCGCCGTTGCTGGTATTGGCGCTCATGTTCTCTCAGTGGTTAGGATTAACGCATAGCATCGTCCACGCGGCCTGGGAAAACAAGCAAGCGACGCAACTGACGCATCTGACGTCGGTCATCGAAAAAACGATCGAAGGCGGAGGCAAGGCACATCACTCCTGCGCTGCTTTCGACGATGCCACCCTGGCTGCGGTAATCTACAGCATGCCGCTGAACCTGCCGCCAGTGCCGGGCACGCATGTAATGGCCAAATGGCAGGCATTCGCCTCATGGGATGCGCCTTTCGCCTGCCATTTTTTATCACGCGCCCCACCCAGCCCTGACAGGCATTGACGCCTTCGGCGCCGCCCTGCGGTGCTCTCCAGAAAATCCGGCAAGACCGGATAGCCAATCATTTATTGCTGCCGCCACCAATCGTCTTGACGTTTGATGAGCTGCAGCGGCGTGCCTATACTGCATGTCTTTCTCCACTCCGGTTGACCGGAGTAAGCCGCAAGGGGGAGACTGCAGCCATATCGGTGCGCCGCCTGCTCGATCATCCGTGTTGCAGTGTAAGGTCGGCGGCAGCAGTTACCTGTCAGGAATCACCATGTTTGCCAACCGTACACTTTTATCCAATGCTGTGCTCTGTGCGCTCGCCGCGCTATCTTCCGGCGCCTACGCCCAAAGCGTCGCCACCGACACGCCCAGGCTGCTGGCGCCGATCGTGGTGACGGCAAGTCCGCTCAACGCCAATCCCGACACGCAGATACTGACGCCCACCAAAGTGCTGTCCGGCGAAGAGTTGCGTAACAAAATCAGCACCTCGCTTGGCGGCACGCTGGCACAAGAACTCGGCGTATCGGCGTCCGGCTTCGGTGCCGGCGCTTCCCGTCCGATCATCCGCGGCATGGAAGGGCCGCGCATCAAGATCCTGCAAAACGGCATGTCCGTGGCCGATGTCTCCAGCCTGTCCAACGATCACGCGGTGGCGACCGAGGCGGCTACCGCACGCCAAATTGAAATCTTGCGCGGACCGGCAGCCTTACTGTATGGCTCAGGTGCCATCGGCGGCCTGGTCAATGTCATCAACGATCGCATCCCGACCGAACTGCAAAAACATGTCAGCGGCGCGGCCGAAGCCCGTTACAGCACGGTCGACAATGGCCGCAGCACATCTCTGGTTCTGGATGGTTCGGCCGGATCAGTCGGCTGGCATCTGGACGGTGACTGGCGCGATACTGGCAATTACAAGATCCCCGACCACACCACCCGAAACGACGCCGATTCGCCTTCAGGCCGGCTGCCCAACTCGTTCCCCCACCAGACCGGGCTTGGCGCTGGCGCCTCATATGTGGCGTCCTGGGGCTATCTCGGCGCATCGGTGGCGACGCTGGCAGAGCACTACGGCATTCCCACCGCCGAAAAATCCTTCATTGACCTGCATCAAACCCGCTACGATATCGCCGGGCAGATCGACGCGCCGTTTACCGGCGTCGAAAAACTGACGTTCAAGCTGGGCCGCACCGACTACACCCACACTGAAAAACAAGAAAACGGCGATCCCAGTGCCATTTTCTCGAATAAGTCTACGGAAACCCGCTGGGAAATCGCGCACAAGCCGTTGGCCGGATGGCATGGCACGTTCGGCATACAAACCGAAGACACACGCTTTTCCGCCTTGTCCGCCGAGAGCGGCTTGCCCAATACCGTGCCGCGCACCAAATCCAGCGCTATCGCCGCCTTTCTGGTAGAAGAGCGTAACTTCGGACCACTGCTGACCAGCGCCGGCGTGCGCCTGGAGTCGATCAAACGTCGGCCCGATGGCGATACCGGCTTGGCCGAACGCAAGTTCAACTTGCTATCCTACTCAGTTGGCGCGTTGTGGAGTTTCCTGCCCGGATATGGCTTCGGTCCGACGTTATCCATCGCCCAACGCGCACCGGGTGCCGAGGAGCTTTACTCAAACGGCCCGCACGAATCGACAGCGACTTTCGATATCGGCGACCCCGGGTTGAAAAAAGAAACCTCGCGCAATATCGAACTGACCCTGCAAAAAACCTCGGGGCTGATCCGCTGGAAAGCCAATCTGTTTCAGAACCATGTCAGCAATTACGTGTTCGGCCGCAATGCCGGCCAGGTCGATGAAGACGGTGCCGCCGCGCCGGATGGCGAATTTACCGAGCGCCTCTGGTCACAGGCGGACGCTACCATCCGCGGCGCCGAGGCCGAGATCAGCTATAACCTGCGCGGCGAGGGATTTTCGGTGCGCGGCTTTGCCGACACCTCGCGCGGCACGCTGGACCAGATGGGCAACTTGCCGTTACAGCCGGCTACACGCTACGGCGTGGAAATCGGCTATCTGCAGGGACCTTGGCGTAGCGGCATGTCAATCACACGCGCACAACAGCAAGCCCGCCTGGCAAGTTTTGAAGCCAGCGTCACGCCGGGATATACAAAAATCGACGCGAGTCTGTCCTACACCCAACAGCTTCGCGCAACTCAAGTGACCTGGTTTGCTTTGGCCAAGAACCTGCTGAATCAGGATATCCGCCTGGCGACATCGCTGCTCAAAGATGTCGCGCCACAGCCGGGGCGCAGTCTGATTCTTGGCGTTCGTACAAAATTCTGAGTATCTAGCGTCTCTGAGTGGCAATGCAATGTCATCTCACATTGCATTGCCACTCAGAACAAGCGCGATAGGTTCAGATGACATTGCTTTCCATGTGGAAATTTTAATGTAACAATTAATCCCACTGGAGGTATATTTGACTGGCCCCTTTGTGTTACCTTTAGTGGCATCGTTCCATCATGTTTTTTGGCCTCAGGTTTACTAAAAAACAAGTTGAGAATACGAGCTCACAATAATAAAAACCGCGCATTTACATTGACAGGGTGGGTTGGCAAAAACGCCCTACAACTTGCGTGCAAGGTAACAAATTGCAGCGCTGCCTGCCTTTCGCGCGGAGCGCGCTTTCGATCAGGCAGAGCTAGTCATACAGCTTTCACAGCAACTTACTTCAGGACTAATACGTGGGGATTTTCTCGCTCTTCGGCAAAAATAATCGTCCAAACGGTGCAGCACCGAAGGATGAAAAAGTACCGTCCGCAGCAGACAGTCAATTACCGGTTCTGTACGGCGACACAGTGGAGCCGTCGACCAGCTCGACGACTCTGCGCGATAGTGCTTCGCGCAGCACGACCTCAATGAAAATCGATGCGATAGAGTCGGAAATGTCTTCCGAATTCGTCCAACTGCCACCGCTCACAAAATCCGCCAACGAGGCCGACCTGGCAACGCCAGCCACAACCCAAAGCGCCAACACGACACAGATGACTTTGCCGGTGATGAGCAGGACCACCGAGTATCTGGATAACGATTCTCGCAGCGGCAGCATTGAGGTGTCGGTTTCCGACACCCCCGAAGTCATCGAAGAAGCTGCGGTATTGTTTACCAGCAACCAGAGCGAGATTGCCGAACAACTGCTGCTTAACGCGATCGCCGACGACGATCTTGGCGCATCGGCTCACATCGCTTGGTGGATGTTGCTGGATTTATATCAAATCACCGGCAAACAGCAGCAGTTCGATAATTTATCTGTCGATTTTGCCAACAAATTTGAGTCCTCGCCGCCGACCTGGATAGATGTCCTGACACTGGATCCACAAGCCAAAAGCCAGGAGCCGTTGGGGAGCATCCCTGCTGTGGCGTTTTCCGGCAGGCTCGACGCCAACATCGGCAAGCAACTGGAACGCGCCCAGAAACTCAGTGCCAGCCACCCGGCGTTGCGCCTGGAGTTTACACGCGTGAGTGCGGTCGATCCGATTGGTTGCGGGTTATTGCTGCGGATGCTCAAAAAGCTGCAAAAGGCGGGGCTTGATCTGACTCTGGTTGGGGCAGATGAACTGGCCGATAAAATCCGCGAGATCCTGCAGGTAGGACGCCGTGACGAAACCGCTGCGCCTTGGCTGCTGTTGCTTGAAATCCTGCATCTGCTCAATCTTGAGACCGCCTACGAAGATACAAGCATAGACTATTCAATCACTTTCGAAGTCTCACCACCGCCATTTGTTGCGCCGCACAACAAGATCATCACCGCGCCCGAGGAACGCGCGCCAACGCCAGGAATGCCATCTGGCAATACATTGCTGATGCCGACGCTGATCGAAGGACGCACCGATGAATTGCTGAAAAAGATACAAATCCACGCAAGTGCCCACAGTCCGGCAATCATGGATTGCTCGCGTCTGATTCGTGTCGATTTCAACGCTGCCGGTGAATTGCTGAATGGGTTGGCATTACTTGCGAGCAACGGCAATACCGTCGAATTTCATGGCGTCAACCATCTGATTGCGGCGTTGTTCAAAGTGGTGGGGATCAATGAAATCGTGCGTGTAGTGTCGCGTAAGAACTGACGAACTGACGGCCATCAACATTGGCTGATTGACAAAAAATAAAACTATCCTCTTGGCGCCGCCGCAACAACATCAATCCCCCCCAATCCCCGCTTGTAATCAGGCAGGCCGTCCCCAGTTTTTCCGAACAATATCGATTTATCGATCGATAATGAATCACATGCAGCGTGGTCGCATTCGCGCCCTGCATGATTTCTGAGGCTCGTAAAATGGAGCAATTTCATGGCACCACCATCCTCTCGGTACGGCGCGGCAACAGCGTTGCATTGGGCGGGGACGGTCAGGTAACACTCGGCAATGTTGTAATGAAAGGCACTGCGCGCAAAGTGCGCAAGCTGTACCAAGGTAAGGTGCTGGTCGGCTTTGCCGGCGGCACTGCCGACGCATTCACACTGCTCGATTTGTTTGAAGCAAAACTCGAAAAACACCAGGGCAACCTGATGCGCGCCTCGGTCGAACTGGCCAAGGAGTGGCGCACCGACCGCATGCTGCGCCGGCTCGAAGCGATGCTGCTGACAGCCGACCGCGAAACCACGCTGGTCATTACGGGCAACGGCGACGTGCTGGAACCTACCGACGGCATCGGCGCGATTGGCTCTGGCGGCACGTTTGCCCAATCCGCGGCCAAGGCGTTACAAGAAAACACCGAACTGTCGCCAGCTGAGATAGTTAAAAAGTCGCTGGTGATTGCCGGTGAGCTCTGCATCTATACCAACCTGTCGCACATCATCGAAACCCTCGACTAAGTCGCCATCCCAGCTCGACTATATGCCGGGCTGATTCAAGAATGGATCAGGGAACAGCGACATATCAGCAGGTTTCCAAATATCACGCGGAAAAATCATGAACATGACCCCCCCAAGAAATTGTCTCCGAACTCGACAAACACGTCGTCGGCCAAGACCGCGCCAAGCGCGCGGTCGCCATCGCCTTGCGTAACCGCTGGCGTCGCCAGCAGATCGCGGAGCCGCTGCGCCATGAGATCACACCAAAGAATATCCTGATGATCGGCCCGACCGGCGTCGGCAAAACCGAGATCGCGCGGCGCCTGGCCAAACTGGCAGATGCGCCGTTCATCAAGATCGAGGCGACCAAATTTACCGAAGTCGGTTATGTTGGCCGCGACGTCGATACCATCATTCGCGACCTGATCGACATCGGCATCAAGCAAACCCGCGAAGCCGAAATGCGCAAGGTGCGCGCACGCGCAGAAGATGCGGCTGAAGACCGCGTGATCGATATCCTGGTGCCGCCGGCACGCGATTTTGGTTTCCATCCAGAACCGGTGGAAAGCGATGCCGGCGCCGACAAAAGCAACAACACGCGGCAGACATTCCGCAAGCGGCTGCGCGAAGGTGTGCTCGACGACAAGGAGATTGAGATTGAATTGTCGGAGGCCACATCACAGATGGAAATCATGGCGCCGCCGGGCATGGAAGAAATGACCGAACAGATCAAATCGATGTTTTCCTGCATCGGCAGCAACCGCAAGAAAAACCGCAAGATCAAGATCAAGGATGCGATGAAGGTCTTGATCGAGGAGGAGGCTGCAAAACTGGTCAATGAAGATGAGCTCAAGCAGAAAGCCATCAGCAATGTCGAGCAGAACGGTATCGTGTTCCTCGACGAGATCGACAAGATCGCTACCCGCTCGCAAAACGGCGGCGCCGATGTCTCGCGCGCCGGCGTGCAGCGCGATCTGCTGCCGCTGGTCGAAGGCACCACGGTCAACACCAAGTACGGCATGATCAAGACCGATCACATCCTGTTTATTGCATCGGGCGCTTTCCACCTGGCCAAACCGTCGGATCTGATCCCTGAGCTGCAGGGCCGCTTCCCGATCCGCGTCGAACTGGATTCGCTGTCGATCAGCGATTTCGAAAGAATCATGGCCGGCACCGACGCCTGCCTGACCAAGCAATACGAAGCATTGCTTGGCACCGAAGGCGTGAAGCTGGAATTTGCCAAGGAAGGTATCCAGCGGCTGGCCGAAATCGCGTTCTCGGTTAACGAAAAAACCGAAAACATCGGTGCGCGCCGCTTGTATACGGTAATGGAAAAACTGCTGGAGGAAATCTCGTTTTCGGCGACCAATGCGACCGAAAAAACCATGGTCCTCGATGCTGCCTATGTCGATCAACGCCTCGGCGCACTGGTGGTCAATGAAGACTTGTCGCGTTACGTGCTGTAACGACTGCGCGGCCGATTCGGGACAGCATTGCAGCTAAGCGATCCCGGATCTGCGCATTGCTTGGTTGATAGTCCGTCAGTAGTGCCGGGCACGTCAGTAATGCCGGGCGCAAGCGGTACTGGAAGTGACTAGCGCCAAGCTTGCCTGGTACTGACGTTGTTGGTTATTTATCCTGCACCAGCGAAGCAGGTCCTTCGATCGGACTATCACGATTCATCGTTGCCGCAGCAGGCTCTGCGACCGGCGTTGGCCTCTGGCTCGGTGCCGGGATCGGTGAAGCCGTCACCATGCCGCCCTGCTGCTGGGCGTCTTGCGGCAATGTGACACGCTTTAACACTCCCCCCTCTGACAGCAGCACATAAGTCGGGTGCACCTCCTTGACGCTGGTGCCAGGCGCAAGCTCCTTGCCTTGTCGGACGGCTTGCGGTGGCTTGCCGTCGGCGCTCAGGATCGCCACGCTCTCGTCACCCTTTTTTGCTGCGACTACACCCAGCAACTGATAATTGCTGGCCACGGTTACCGTACCGCGCCCACCAAACAACCCTGCCGCCAGCGTAGCATCGACTTGCGGCTCCTCTGCCTGCGGCGGTGCGGTGACAGCACGCAGCGGCGGCTCGATCAGTTGCAGTACCCAGTAAGCCGTGCAGGCGCAGAGCAGCATGAACAATAGCAGGCTGATGAATCCCGGCAATCGCTTGGCATGGCGACCCATTTTTTTACTTATTTTCCCGTTCACAATTTAGTCCTAGCGCACCAACTGGTTAATTTCAATAATCGGCATCAATACCGCCAGCACAATCAGTAATACCACCACCCCCATCGCCAGAATCAGGGCCGGCTCGAGCAGGCCGGCAATCGTCAGGGCGCGGCGTTCCAGATCCTGCTCCTGCGCGCTGGCCGCACGTTCCAGCATGGCGGGCAGTTCACCGGTGACTTCGCCGGCGCGAATCATGTGGATCAGCATCGGCGGAAAATGCTTGTGTGCCGCCAGTGCACGCGCCAGGCCGACACCTTCACGCACACTGGTCGCAGCGGTATCGACTTGCTGTCGCATGGCGACATTAGAGAGCGTATCGCGGCTGGTTTGCAACGCTGCCAAAATCGGCACCCCAGAGCCGGTAGTGATCGCCAGCGTACTGGCAAAGCGCGCGGTATTCAAACTACGTTCGAATTTGCCGTATAGCGGTGCGCTGAGCAGCCATGTATGCCAGCGCATCTTGGTGGCGGGATTCTTCAGGGCGGTGCGCCAGATATAGAACAATCCAATCACTGCCGCCAACACCATCCAGCCGTAATTGCGCACAAAATCGGAGGTGGCCAGCATCATTACCGTCAACACCGGCAATTTCTGCTTGGTATTGGCGAACACTGAAACGATCTGCGGCACCACGTAGGTCAGCAAAAAGATGACGATCACAAAGACCACCACGGTGACGATGGCCGGATAAGTAAACGCCAGCTTGACTTTCTGCACCAGAGAATTACGGCGCTCGATGTAATCGGCAAGGCGCGACAGCACCCGTGCCAACTGGCCGATCTGTTCACCCGAGGCGACCAGCGCCCGATAGATTTCGGCAAAATCGCGTGGATGTCCGGCCAGCGCTGCCGACAACGAGGATCCGCCCATCACCTCTGAGCGAATTGATGCGATCAGATCGCGCTGATAAGTGCGCTCGGCTTGCTCCAGCAATGCTGTCAGAGCCTGCTCCAGCGGCAGGCTGGCTTCCAGCAGGCTCGCCAGCTGGCGGGTGAACAAGGCGATCTCGACGGTCGACAGATGCTCGCCGAAACCCCGTCGCTGCAGGTTGCCGGCGGCATCGACTTGCTGCGCAATCTGCTCCACCGTCAGCGGTAGCAAACCCTGGGCGCGCAGGTCTGCCCGCGCCATCTTGGCGCTGTCAGCATTGACTACGCCCTTGGTGCTGCTGCCGGCGGCATCTACCGCTTCGTAACGAAATGCTGGCACTCTGGTCCTCGCTTATTCTTTGGTCACACGCAGCAACTCGGCCTGCGTGGTGACGCCTTCGGCCAGCCAGCGCTCGCCGTCCTGACGCATGGTGCGCATGCCATTGCGCTGCGCCGCCTGCAAAATCTCGGCTTCGGAAGCGCGGTTGTGAATCTGCGCCTGAATCTCATCGGCGGTCAGCAACAACTCATAGACGCCGACACGGCCTTGGTAGCCTGTATGCCCGCATTGTTCGCAGCCGACCGCATGCCAGATCTGGCCGTCGTGACGGCGGCAATGCACGCACAACTTACGCACCAGGCGTTGCGCCACCACACCTAGCAAAGACGATGACAACAGGAAGGGCTCGATGCCCATGCCGAGCAAGCGGGTTACCGCAGCTGCCGAATCGTTGGTGTGCAGGGTCGCCAGAACCAAGTGACCGGTGAGCGATGCCTGTACCGCGATCTGGGCAGTTTCAAGGTCGCGAATTTCACCGATCATGATGACGTCCGGATCTTGCCGCAAGATCGCCCGCAAGGCCTTGGCGAAAGTCAGGTCAATACGCGCATTGACCTGGGTTTGACCGACCCCGGCCAACTCGTATTCGATCGGATCTTCCACCGTCAGGATATTAGTGCTGCTGGTATTGAGGCGCGACAGCGCCGCATACAGCGTGGTGGTCTTGCCGGAGCCGGTCGGCCCGGTGACCAGCACGATGCCATGCGGCTGCGCGATCAGACGATCGAACTGCGGCAGCACCGCCGGACTCATGCCGAGGTGCTGCAGGTCGAGCCGCCCGGCTTCCTTGTCGAGCAAGCGCAGCACTGCGCGCTCGCCATGACCGGTCGGCAAGGTAGAGACGCGGACATCGACAGGCTTGCCGCCAACCCGCAACGTGATGCGGCCATCCTGCGGCAAACGCTTTTCGGCGATATCCAGTTGCGCCATGATCTTGATACGCGAAATCAGCGAGGCATGTACCGCTTTCTTAGGCCGCACGACATCGCGCAGGCCGCCGTCGATGCGGAAACGCACTACCGAAATCTGCTCGAATGGTTCAATGTGGATATCGGATGCGCCTTCCCGCAGTGCCTGTGTCAGCAGCACGTTGATCATGCGGATGACAGGCGCATCGTCGGACGACTCCAACAAATCCTCAATGGCCGGCATGTCTTGCATCAATTTAGCCAGATCGAGATCGGATTCAAACTCATCGACCACTTGCGCGGCATCGCCGCCGGCACCGGCATAGGCTTTGGCAATCGCCTCTTCCAGCGCCTCGCGCGCCATCGTGCGGAACGTCACCCGGCCGAAACGGCGGCTGACTTCAGTGATGGCGGTTTGCTGTGTGGCCTCAGAAATCCAAACCTCAACCGGGCTGTTGACACCACTGGCATCTGCGACACGCTGCGCCAGCAACGAAAAATTGCGCGCGAACGCATAGGGCAACAGACGCGCGTCGCTCATTCTGGTATCACTCATCGCGTGCTATCGTTGAGAAAGCCCGGCGCCGGCGAGACGGCAGCGGGTTGAGGGATCGTCAGTACCGGCGCCGACTGTTCGGCCGCGGATGACTCTGGTGCTGCCCCTTCCAGTTTGCGCAGATCGAGGAAGGGACCGCCATCTTCCAACGCAGGCGTTACCGAAGAGCCAAAATCGGTCAGAATGCTCTTGCCGGGCTGCACGCTAATTTGTTGCTTGCGCATGTAGTCGTAGCGATCAATCGATACCCGGTTACTGGCCTCCTTGTCGCGAATGATCGTCGGCCGCAGGAAAATCATCAGGTTGGTCTTGCTGCGCGAGCCGGATTGGTATTTGAAGAAATTGCCGATGAAGGGCAGGTCCCCCAGCAGCGGCACCTTCTGAATACTGTTTGAGTTGTCATCGCCGACCAGACCGCCGAGCACAATGATCTGACCATCGTCGACCAGCACATTGGTATCCAGCGAACGCTTGGTCGTCGTCGGGCCGTTCTGGTTGCTGGCAGTAGCCGCTATGACTGCCGACACTTCCTGTGAAATTTCCAGGCGCACCGTACCACCTTCCGAAATATGCGGCTTGATCTTCAGCGCGGTACCGACGTCCTTACGGTCGACGGTGGTAAAGGGATTGGATGTAGTGCCGCCGGTATTGGCATACGAGCCGGTCACGAACGGCACGTTCTGCCCGACGATGATCTTGGCTTCCTCGTTATCCAGCGTCATCAGATTCGGCATCGACAGTACGTTACCGCCGGTCGTGTTATTTAACGCACTCGCTAATGCTCCCAGGCCGATCTTGCCGGCGATCTGGCGAAACACGCCGAGCTGAAAGCCGCTGCCAAGGGTCGGCACAGAGGTGGCGCCAGAACCTGAGCTGACGGCCTGACCGATCGCTGTATTAAACAGATTGTTATTAATGATGCCGGAATTGGCACCGGAAAAACCGGTGCCGCCACCGACCCGGTAGGCGCTGTTGCTGTTGCCCGTCAGCGCCAGCCATTGCACGCCGATTTCGCTCGCTGCGCTGTCGGTGACTTCGACGATCAGGGCTTCCACATAGACTTGCGCCCTGCGCGTATCGAGCTGATCGATGACGCCGCGGATATTCCGGTAAACGGGTTCGCTGGCGGTGATGATCAATGTGTTGGTGGTTTCGTCAGCCTGGATGAACCCGGCAGCGCCACTGCCGCCGCCGGAAGACTGAGATGATGAATCGCTGCCGGATGATGCCGATGCCGACACCGAGCTGCCGACTGAATTGCTATTCGAACTTTGCAGCATGCTCCCCGAGTTGCCGCCTGCGCCGGCATTCTTGTTCGACGAATTGCCACTCGGTAGCGATGCATCAGACGACACGATGGCGCGCAAGGTCTTCGCCAGTTTGACTGCATCGGCATTTTTGAGGTAAGCCACATGCACGTTACCGGCATTGGCAGTCGGCTGGTCTAGTTTAGCAATCAACGACTTTGCCAGATTGGCCCGTCCCGCCGACGGTGCGCGAACAATCACCGAATTGGTCCGCGAATCGGCCATGATAATCGTGCGCAGGCTTTCGCCGCCACCGGCACCTGCGCCGCCGGCATCAAGCAGCTTGCTGGCAATCACGGCGATATCGCTTGCCACCGCATACCGCACCGGCAGCACATCCAGATCGCTCATGGCCGGCACATCGAGAGTGGCGATCATCTTGCCCAGGCGCTGCAGATTCTCGGCGTAATCGGTCACGACCAACGTGTTATTACCGGGATTGGCATTGATCGTATTGTTCGGCGAAATCAGCGGCCGCAGCACCGGCAGGATATTCGTCGCCGACTCATAGTTGAGCGAAAATATCTGCGTCGCAATCTGGTCACCTCGAACCGCAGGCGTGCGAGCAACGCCGGAGGCCGCACCCAACTGCAATTTGGCGTCGACTTCCGGCACCACCTTGACGAAACCGTCGCCGCGCACCACCGCATAGCCCTGCAGACGCAAAGTCGATGCCAGCAGGTCAAGCGCTTGCGCCTTGCTCAATGGTTTTTCCGAGACCAGGTTGATGCTGCCCTTGACGCGCGGATCGATAATGAAAGTCAGATTGGTGTACTGGCCGACCGCCTTGATCACCGATTCGATATCGGCGCGGACAAAATTCATTACTGCCTGGCCGCTCACGCCCTCGACGGGGCCGATTGCAGCATTTGCTGCCAGCGCTGGCGGCACCGCGGCGACAACTGCACAGGTCAACAATGTGATGCCTGCGGCACTGCGCCAGTTGCGTGCTGCAAATGTCGAGAGTATTGCGAGATACATTTTATCTTTCATGATTTAAACTCTAATCCGATAACATTCTTGCCGTTGATCTGGCGACGTTGGCCCAACAAACTCAGTAACGTGGCCAACTTTTCCTCTTGCCCCGCTGCCGCTTGCGCGGTCCCGGAAAACTGCAAATGTCCGTTACGAAGATTGCCGCTGCCGTCGAGCAGCATTGCTCCGCTCAATGTCTCCAGCATTAACCCGGCATCGCGCTCGCGCCAGTCGAGATGCAGGCGATAACTGCCAAGCGGCTTGACGGGCGACAAACGCGAGGCCATCGACAGCATCTCGAGCGTCATGAGGCCGTTCATATCGATGCCGCCGCCACTGCGCACCAGCTCGATCTGCTGCCACGACAGCGACATCTTGCCGGACGGCTGTAGCGTATTCAACGGCGCCCCAAGCGCCGCCAGCCGCTCTGCCGGCAATGCCAGGCTGGCCGGGCTGATGCTCCAGGCACTCCAGCTGCCGCGCACGGTCACCGGCTGCGACAGCACTTGCGCATTTTCCAGCGATGCATCCAGCCGCCCCACCAGTACCAGCGGCGATAAGCGCCAACTGAAGCGTCCCGGCAACAACGCCGTCACCGCTTCCCGCCCACTTGGCGCGGCGCCGACAAATGCCGAGCCGCGCCATAGTGATCCCTGCGCATCGCCCAGAGTAATGCGTCCCTGAGTCTGGCTTTCCAGCAACGGCGCCAGCCACGCCGCCGGCAAAAATGCCAGCACGGTAACCAGCACGCTCAACAGCGCCGCTACCGCCCACATCACTGTCATACGAAGCCGCAACATCATTGACCCATAACGCTAAAACACAAACCGTGATTGGTCTGCTTAACAGGCGGCGTATTGCTGCGATTATTCATGCTTCTGCTGCCGCAACGTAAGCGATGCATTGACTGTACCGGGCTGGACATTGGCCCCGCCTGGCGCGCTGATGTTGGCTTCTACCACTTGCCATTGACTGTTCTTTTGCGCATTGTCTAACCAATCGAGCAGGCCGGCAAACGCGACACCGGACAACTGCACTCTGGCCAGTTCGCCGCTGAGGGCGACGCTTTGCGCACTCAGCCCCTTGACTTTCAATGCCATCTCCACTGCATCCTTGGTCAGCGTTGGTGCGGTTCGCTCAGCCTGAAGACCAGTCAACGACGCCGCCCTGGCGGTCAGCGCTTGCAGCTCGGCAGCCTGCTGACGCAGCACCGGCAAGTCTTTTTGCAAACGGATGCGGCCGCTCCATGCTGGTTCGACCAGCAGCAGATAAATGCATGACAGCACAATCAATGCCGCAGCGGCGCCTAACAGACCACGCTCGCGCTGATTCCGCTGCGCCCAGTATGCGGCCGCCGGAACGCGAATTTTTCCCCAGGCCTGTTGTAACGGATTAATTGCCGACATCACTTGCCACTCCCGATTTGCCATACGCCGCTAGCCGGCTTGCTCAATGTCAGTTGGTTTGCCTGCAACGCTGCCTTGATTTGCGCTTCGACAGCATCTGCATCGGCGCCATTTTTCAGGCGTACCAGTAAATGGCGGTCACGATATTCGAGTCCTGCGATAGCGCTGGGGTCGCTGCTTTGCGGCACCCCGGCCCAGGCTGAACCGAAAGCCGCTGCCAGGGCGATGAAATCATCCGCCGCCAGTTGTCCGCCGCTGCGCTCAACCGCTGCGATTTTTTGCTTGGTCTGAGCAATCGGATCGACAATCACCGTTTCCTTGGGAAACGCCAGGCGATAGTTTTGCATCATGCTGGCGCGCAGGCCGGCGGCTTCGCGCCGCATACGCAACCAGTCGTAATTCAAGCTGCTCAGATTCACCAGCAGCAATGCCGCCGCCATTACCAGCGGCCAGCGCCAGCGACGCAAACTGAATTCGGTGCCGGCCGCGCTGGCGGTCAACCCGCTCATCAAGTCGATGCCGTCACGCGACAACTCCTGCGCGCCCGCAATCCAGTGCGACCAGTCATCCGGCTGTACCGTAACCTGTTGCGCATCCAATGCCTGATATGCAGCAACGCTGGCTTGCGGCACATACACGATCAGCGCTTGCTGCGGCGCCACCGCAGTCAGCCCGGTCAACACCTCAGATGCCACCGATTGCGCCGCGAGCGGCGCCAGCGACCAGCCCAGCCCCTGATCTTTGGTCGTCCGCAGCGCCACATCGATATCGCCACCATGATCGGTAATCGCGGCAACCGACGTCCCCGGCTCACGCACTGGCAGGCACAACTGGCCAGGCCTGGCTTGCAATTGATTCGCCCCCAGCGCGCGCAAGGTCTTCACCAGCAACTCCAGCCAATCGCGCTGCACTACCGCAATCAATCTCAGATTATCTGCCGCACGCCCGCTAGCTTTAGGTTTGCGGCCCGCAACGATGACGCAACCGGCTGGATCGGCCAGCAGTTGTTCTTCCACCAGATTCGGTAACGCCAGTTTGAGCTTGGCGTCGCTAAGTGGCGGCACTGGCAAATGCAGCAGGTTGACATCGGCGGCGGCCAGGATCATCACCACCCGATTGGCGGCGGCGATCGGCTCGGCCAGGCCGGAAAGTTGCTCACTGCCCTGGCGCGCAATGCGGCCCTGATCGGATACCAGCGCGAAGCGGCAATCCGGCATCGGCACCGCTGCCGCACTGTCCAGCGTGGCTCTGGCAGGTATGCGGATGTATAAAGTGCTCAAAACGTTTTACCCATTTATTGTTCTCGGACCCACACGATGAAACTATTGGAACGGTTACCGACACGTTGCAGCAAGGATACGGTATTGAGCCCTGCCCGCCCCATGCGAATCTTGCCGTTGATTAAAAAAAAGTTGCTGGCGACGCTGACCAGAAGCGCATTGGAGGCTTCCGAAAAAGACTTATCGAACAACTGCGACATTTGTTTCGACAAGGAAGTCGTGTCCCGAAATGGCGCCGTGCGACGCGCCGCCACCAAGGTGTTCGCCTCGCTCAGAGACAGATTGGCAAATCGAGCGGCCAACACCTCCGGCGCTGCCGTGTTGACATTAATCGGCGTCGGCGCCGCCGAACTGGTTGGCAGCAGCACGACAAAGTCCTGCAACTGACGCACTATCTCCGGATCAAAACCGGGCAACGCCAGCAGATCGTCTACCTGCACCATTTGCAGAGTGGTGCTGGCGGAATTGCCGGGCGTTGGCGACTGCTGCCCGGCAGGCGCCGGCGCTGTCAGCGATTGGCTGCTGGCGACCGCCTCCGCCACGACGCTGGCCAGGCTGGTTGGCAAGTTCAGATTGGATAAAAGACGCTGAAACATCAGTAACTCGGTCGGACTAACAACACCACTGACACTCAGGTTATTCAGGTTGTAACGCGACTGCGCGTCAACTATGTTGCCGGACAGCACCGCATCGCCGGCGTCATCTGCCGCTTGCGCATCATCGGCATACTGGCCGAGGCGTGTTTCGGCCAGCGGCGCCGCCCACGGCTGCCCCAGATCATCGTAATCGAACTGGCGCCCGCTGGCGCGCAGGATCATGCCAGCCCAATCGAGCGCACCACGCATGATCCATTCTTTCTGCAATTGCAGCCGCTGGTTTTCTATCAAGCGCACCTGGACCTGCTGCTGCCAGAACAGGCTGGCGACAATGGTCACCGCCAGCGTCGTCAGCAACAAAGCGGTCACCACCGCCACGCCGCGCTGCCTGCATCGGATCTGCACCGGCAATCTCATCATGCACCCCCCAGCAGAAAGGTCTTGACCATGCTGCCGCTGTGGCTGCGTATCTGCAACGCGACTTGCAGGCCGACCCATTGATTGGTTGCGGCGCGGCCGCTTTCGGGGTCCGCAGTGGCCGCCGGCGGCGGGCGCCAGCCTTGGCCGTCGCTACCCCATAATTGCATCTGCATCGAGTCAAGGTCGGATTGCAATGCCACCGCTTGGGTATTATCGGGATTGTCGCCGGCGTCGTTCAGTGCACTCTGCCAGAGGCCATCGATGGCGCTCAGATCGCGCGTTGCTATCGATTCCTTGCGCGTCAGCACACCATTGCGCAGGCGATAATCGACCACCTGAACCAGTGTCGGCTGCTGTTCTGCATACACCAGGCGCACGATAAGCAAACGATCCTGCGCCGCCAGCAAGGTCTGACGCCCGGGCATCAGGCTGGCTGGCGCCAGTTGGTCGCAATCGCTTTGCAACTGCGCGAAAGTCAGTTGCATGCCTCGCGTCTGCTCCATTTCAGAGGTCAATGCGATGCGCGAACGGACAATACCGTCGAGTCCGCGCCAGCCAAGTATCGCTACCATCGCCAGGATGGTGATGGCGATGATCATTTCCACCAGCGTAAAGCCTGAAGAAGATTTTGGCGGCATCATGCTAGCGTACATTAGGCACCACCTGCGATAACTTAACGATGCGACGTTCGGCATTGACGGCATCAAACACCGAGACTTCGACGCGCCGGAAATACGGATTCGGCGTGCCCAACACACGCTCTTCGCAGCGCAGTTGCAGGTCATCCTGCGGACACTCGAAAGAACGGTTGCCAATCTCCGGCCACTCTTGGCCGAGGCGGATTTGTGTCAGGCGATTTTCCGCCGACCAGGTCGCCATCATCGCCGCCCGCAGGCCTTCGCTATTTTGCGTCAGGCTACCCACAGCGCGCAGGCTAGCACCCAGCGCGGTGCCGACGATGACCAATGCAACCAGTACTTCCAGAAGAGTAAATCCGGCTTTGCGGCGCTGACAAATTGTGCGCGGGATGGGCATCTATCTATTCAACCGAAAAATGACCAATGCCATCGGCACGTATCACGGCGCTGGCGTCGCCGCTGGCCATGGTCAGGGCGAAGGGCTTATCGACCGGCTCGCGGCCGAAGATGATACGCAGAGAATTGGAAGCGCCATTTTGTGGCGCAGGCGGCGTCATCGATAACTGCATTGGCGTGCGTTTGAAATCGCGCTGACGCAGCATCTCATCGCGGGCCAGCGGCTGCCAGCCGTTTTCTTCACGCACCAGGAAACGATAGCCGTTGGTATCGGCTTCAAATGCTGTCGGCCGGTTGCGCAGAATCGCCTCTTCGCGGATCAGCTGCAACAACAGCGCGATACGTTGCGCATCGTTCTGCATGACCTGGCGGTCGCTGCGGAAAGCATTGAGCGAGACCGCGCCAAGCGTAATCCCGGCGATGACCATCACCACCAACAGCTCCAGCAAGGTAAAGCCGCGGCAGGTAACCGCTGACACCTGGCGCTGACGCAATTTGCGATGCGCCACAGCCGACATTACAGATCCCACGAGCCAATATCGGCGTCGACGCCTTCCCCGCCTGGCTGACCGTCGGCGCCGCACGAAAACACGTCGACATCGCCTTTAATGCCAGGCGACAAAAATTGATATGGATTGCCCCAAGGATCCTTCGGCAGTTTGTCGATATAGCCACCGACTTTCCAACCGTTGGCGGCCGGACCGCTGGTCGGCTTGGCGACCAAAGCCTGCAACCCCTGGTCTGTCGTCGGATAACGCTGGTTATCGAGCTTATACAGCTTTAACGCCTGCATCAGCGTGCTGATATCCTGGCGTGCGGCCTGGATTCGCGCATCGTCGGTGCGCCCCATCAGCTTCGGCACAACCAGTGCCGCAAGAATACCCATGATCACAACGACCACCATAATTTCAATCAGTGTGAACCCGCGTTGCATAGCAGTTGCAGAGCGATGTCGAATGGACGGGTACGTTGCGTTCAGCATTTCTTTCCTTATCAAAACACTATGGCCATAGTTGAAAAGGCCGATTATATGCCGCAATCCTTGCCTGCTGACATGAAAAATATACTTAATTCCACAGAGTGTATCTAACGGGATTTTGTCATTATTGTGACACATAGAAATGGTACTAATTACTGCACTGATTCCGGCCTGATCCCGGCCTGACTCCGGCACTCATTATTCCAACCACTGCCGTCAGATTGCAGTGCGGCGCCACGCCGCAGCATCACACACCGGATCAAGCACACCGGATCAAGACTTCTTTCGACAGCGATCAGAGCGCCTCTTCGCGAGGATTACGCGACCACAACAGTTCCATCACCGCTTGCAGTGAATCGCCATCAAACAGCAGGCCGGCCACCGCATTGGTGATCGGCATATCGACCCCGCACTCTTGCGCCAACTCGCGCACTGTAGCAGCACAGCGGACTCCCTCAGCCACATGGCCGAGTTCGGCGACGATCGACTGCAGTTTTTTGCCTTGCGCCAAACCCAGGCCGACCCGGCGATTGCGCGACAGATCGCCGGTGCAGGTCAGGATCAGATCGCCGACGCCGGACAAGCCCATGAAGGTTTCACTGCGGCCGCCGAGCGCGACGCCAAGTCGGGTGATTTCCGCCAGGCCACGGGTCATCAGGGTGGCCCGTGCGTTCAGGCCAAGCCCAAGGCCGTCGGCGACACCGGTGGCGATCGCCAGGATATTCTTTACCGCGCCGCCGACCTCGACACCGATCAGATCATCGGTCGAATAAACACGGATATGGCCGCCATGCACCGCCGCTACCACTTGCTCGCACAATCCAGCGTGGGCGCTGGCGACCGACAATGCGCAGGGCAAACCGCGCGCCACTTCCTGCGCGAAGGAAGGGCCGGACAGCACAGCCGCCGGGATCGCAGGGCCCAGCGCCTGACGCACGATCTGGTGCGGCAGCAACCGGGTATGCTCTTCGAAGCCTTTGCATAGCCAGACGAGATTAGGTACCGGATATGCACTCAACTGCTGCGCGAGCTCGCGCAATCCAGTAACCGGGGAGGCGACAATCAACAGCGCCTGACGCTTGCAAGTTGCAGCGTCGGTCGTCACATGGCGGATGGCTTGGTCGAAATCGGCGCTGAGCAACAGATTATCCGGCAATGGAAACCCTGGCAGATAAGCGGTGTTTTCACGTTGCGTCGCTGCTGCAGACATGGTCTCTGGATTACGCCCCCAGAGCGTTACCCGGTGCCGCTGCGCCAATGCGATCGCCAGCGCGGTGCCCCAGGCGCCGGCGCCAAGCACTGTAATGTTGATGGGAGGGTCGGGGAGATCGGATGACACAGGCGGTTACTCGCTTTTTATTTCAAGGACAGAATACGGAAACGCACGGAGCAGTGCACCCTTGACGCCCGCTACGCCCCGGACGCGTGGAGGAATATAACGGGATTTGAAGATACTGCACTGAAGAAACTATTAATATTGCCGCAGGGAACTCTCAAGCACCCCACACCTCGCTCGCCTTGACATAGCCGCTCTGACCGTCGCGATGGCGTACCTTGGCCCAGCCGGATGCCACCGGATCGACCAATTCGAGTAATACGCCTTTGTCGGCGGTGAATACTACCGGCGCCGTATCGTCGGGATTGGCGCGGATCTTGGCATTGGCGACGTTCACCTGCAGATTGCGCTTGGCGACCAGACCTTTCGACTGCAGCCATGACAGATCGCCGCTGGCGTCGCGCACTTTGGTCCATTCGCCGTAGGTCAGCACTACTTCGACCGGCATGCCGCGCGGCGCGACCGCGACGCGACGACCTTTTTCGGACGGCGCATCGCACAAAATCACTGGCGCGGCACCAACCGCCTTGAAATCGAGCGCGTGCGCAGAATTGGCAAGAGCAAGCAAACTACCAAGCGACAACAGGAGCGAAGTGGCTATGCGGGCAAATTTCATGTAATGATCCCCAAATACGAATACGAATACGAATACGAATACGAATACGAATACGAATACGAATACGAATACGAATACGAATACGACTCCAAATACGACTCCAAATACGACTCCAAATACGACTCCAAATACGACTCCAAATACGACCATCTTGCGGGCCGGACGCAACAACACTGCGCCGCCTTGACAATTTACATTTTGTCATTGCCCGGCCTACCCGGACAGTCAGACCGGCTGCCCTGGCGCAAAGTTTCCCGGCAATCCGAAGTTTCCGGTCGAATGACGCAAAAACGGCAAAAGGCCAGCCATCGCGCAGACGCGTGGCTTGGCCCAGAGTTTTACATCAACGGCTGTCGTACATCAACGGCAATCGCTGCCGCTGTTGAGTCAGTTGATGGCGGTTGATCCGTCGACTGCGATACTGTCGCCGCTACCCTTTTGCTGCTGCTCGGCCAGCGCCTGCAGACGCTGCTGGTAGAACACCTCGAAATTGATTTCGGCCAAGTGGATCGGCGGGAAGCCGGCGCGGGTGATAGCGTCGGCCAGATTGGCGCGCAGATAAGGATAAACAATGTTCGGGCAACCGATGCCGAGCAGAGGATCCAATTGTTCGGTCAGGATGTTGCGCAGCTCAAAAATACCGGCTTGCTTGCCTTCGACCAAAAACGCTACCTTATCCTTGATCTTAGCAGTTACAGTTACCGTTACGGTCGATTCGAAAATGCCTCCGGCCAGCGCTTCAGCGCCAACATCGAGAGCAACTTCGATTTGCGGCGCATCCTGCTCAAGAAAAATGGCTGGCGAATTCGGTTGCTCAAGCGACAAATCTTTCAGATATACCCGTTGAATCTGGAACACCGGTTGTGCCGCTTGCTCTGCTTGTTGCTTCTCTTCAGCCATAACACTCTTTCAATTAATGATTTTAAAATAAGTTAAATGATGGCAAACGCCATCCCTTGCGGACTGCAACAATAACAGTTATTGCCGTAAATCAGGCATTTTGCAGCAGGGGCTCAAGCTTGCCATCACGATCAAGCGCATGCAAGTCATCGAAGCCGCCAACATGCTTTTCGCCAATATATATTTGCGGAACGGTACGACGCCCGGTCTTCTCCATCATCGCATTGCGCTGAGCAGGATCTAAGTCTATTCTAATTTTTTCAATATTTTCCACGCCTTTAGATTTCAACAATTGTTCGGCGCGGATGCAATATGGGCATACAGCAGTGCTATATATTACAACATGAGCAGTCATGATTCTTCCTTTCAAGGCCTGATCCGGATAACAATTAAGTGGAGTCCGGTCCGCCTTATTCAATTCGCAGAGTAATTATTTGACGGTCGGCAAGCCCTGGGTCTGCCATGCGGCAATGCCACCATCCAGACTGAATGCCTGTGCGAAGCCAGCCTGGACCAGCTTTGCAACGGCTTTCGACGACTGGGTTCCGGTCTGACACACCACCACCACATTCTTGGCTTTAAACTTGTCCAGCTCGGCGATGCGCTGCGACAAGTCTTTTAGAGGGATATTTTTGGCATCGATCAGATGACTGGCGGCAAATGCGTCGCTGTCGCGCACGTCCAATATCAATGTTTTACCCTGATTAATGAATTGGGTGGCTTGCAGCGTCGTTAGGCGATTACCACGCTTTTGCAACACAGGAAGCAACAATGCGCAACCGGACAAAATTGCTACGGCAACCAGAAAAATATTATCAATCAAGAATTTCACGGGGATCCAATGGCATTAGTCAATCCCGCCATTATAAAATAGAAGCTGAAACGCCATTCAATTCGTATCAGGTCCCACCAAAATCCTTAATTTGCCGTCCACCGCGGCCAGGCTCAAGGCTGATTTGATCTGAATCCCGACGGCGGCAATAGATTCCTTACTTACCTTAGCAGACGACAAAAATGTACAAAATCGTATTGATGCGCCATGGCGAATCCACTTGGAACCTGGCCAACCGCTTTACCGGCTGGGTCGATGTCGACCTCACTGAAAAAGGCGTAGCCGAGGCCAAACAGGCGGGTAATATCCTGAAGCAGGCCGGTTTCACTTTCGACCTGGCGTACACATCGGTGCTCAAGCGCGCTATCCGCACCTTGTGGGGCACACTCGACGAAATGGATCTGATGTGGCTGCCGGTCAAGCACAGCTGGCGCCTCAACGAGCGTCACTACGGCGCGTTGCAAGGCTTGAACAAGGCCGAAACTGCGGCCAAGTGCGGCGACGAGCAGGTCATGGTGTGGCGCCGCAGCTACGATACCCCGCCGCTGCCGCTGCAACCAAACGATCCGCGTACTTCCTACGACGATCCGCGCTATGCCGGACTAAAGCGTGAGGAAATCCCGCTGACCGAATGCCTGAAGGACACAGTGGCGCGCGTACTGCCATTCTGGAACGATGAAATCGCACCGGCGATCCGTAGCGGCAAGCGCATCATCATCTCGGCGCATGGCAACAGTCTGCGCGCCATGATCAAGATGCTGGACGGCATCAGCGACGAAGATATTGTCGGCCTGAACATTCCCAACGGCCAGCCACTGGTGTACGAGCTGGACGCCGATCTGAAGCCGATCAAGAGCTACTATCTGGGTGATCAGGCGGCGATCGAGGCGGCGATGAATGCGGTCGCCAGCCAGGGGAAAGCGAAATAAATATCTCGCTGGGGAAAATCCTGGGTATGCGCCGGCCTAGCCGTGCCGCAAGCCGACGGCTGGCGGCGGCAACGCTGATTCTGGCAACAGCGCTGCCGAGTGTTGTCTTCGCCGCCCCCAAGGTGACAGAACGCAGCAAGCAAAAGCAGGTAGCGGAAGCGCAACGGGCCGATTTGCGCGAAAAACTTGACGCCCTTAAACGAGACATCAGCCACACCGAAACCGAAAAAGACAATGCCAGCGACGCTCTGACTGACTCTGAAAGCGCGATTTCCAAGGCCAAGCGTGCGTTGCGCGACCTCAGCGCCGAGCAAAGCCAGACGCAAGCCAAACTGAAGCAGTTGGCGAAACAACACGACGAACTCAGCAAAACCGTGGCAGCCCAGCAAACTCAGCTGGCCAACCTGCTGCGCCAGCAGTACGTTGCCGGCAACGAGGACCGCATCAAGCTGCTGCTGTCGGGCGACAATCCGAACCGCATCAACCGCGACCTGCAATACATGGGTTATGTGTCGCAAGCACAGGCCAAACTACTGGAATCGCTGCGCGCCAATCTGGCGGCGGTCGAAGCTAACCAAACCGAAACCCAAAGCGCCAAGGACGATCTGGGTGAGATTGCCAAAGAGCAACTTGACCAAAAGACCTTGCTGGAAAAAGAAAAAGCCAAGCGCGCGACCTTACTGGCGCAATTGTCCGGCAAACTGGCCAGCCAGCGCAAGGAAGTGGGCAGCATCCAACGCGACGAGCAGCGCTTGTCTGGCCTGGTTGACCGTCTTGACCAATTAATCGAGGCGCAAAAGAAAGCCGATGCCGAGGCCCGCGAAAAATTGCGCCAGCAGCAGTTGGCGCAAGCTCAGGCCCGGGCTCAGGCGCAGGCCGCACGCGAGCGCCAGAAAGCACTGGAGCAGCAGCGCGCCGCGCTGGCGAAAAAGACGCCGCCATCCAGTGACAGCCGAAATAAGCCGAAAACGCCGAATCCAGACGCCATCGACGACGACCAGCCGCCGCCAACCGCCGCGGCCACACCGGCCCCGACACCCGCCGCCACGCCGGCAGTGGCAGAAACCGCGCCAACGCCGATCGGCCGCAATGAGTTGACGCCGCAGGCCGACGGCAAGGATAGCGCTTACGGTCGGCCGTTCGAATCGTTACGCGGCCAATTGCGGCTGCCTGTGCGTGGCGACCTGATGGCGCGTTTCGGCGCCAAGCGCGGCGATGGCCCAGCCTGGAAAGGCTTGTTTATCCGCACCGCGGAAGGCACCGAAGTCAAGGCAGTCGCCGCCGGCAGGGTCGTATTGGCCGATTGGCTGCGCGGTTTCGGCAACCTGATTATTGTTGATCACGGCAACCAGTACATGACCATTTACGGGAATAATCAGGCATTATTGAAGCGGCCCGGCGACGCCGTCAAAACTGGCGATGTGATTGCCAATGCAGGCAACAGCGGTGGTAACGAACAATCGGGTTTATACTTTGAAATTCGGCATCAGAGCCGTGCGTTTGACCCACTCGGATGGGTAACTACTAGGTGAAACATGGGCAGTAAACTCAAGAATATCGGTCTCATCAGCTTGGGCGTCATCGCAGGGATCGGCGCCTCAATTCAGTTCGACGCGATTGCGCAGAAGAGTGCCGCCGCGCCGTTGCCGCTGGAAGAACTACGACAACTGGCAGATGTGTTCGGGCTGATCAAATCCGACTACGTCGAACCTGCGGATGATAAAAAACTGCTGACCGAGGCTATTTCCGGCATGGTGGCCTCGCTCGATCCGCACTCGGCCTATCTGGACAAGAAGGCTTACAAGGAGTTGCGCGAGAGCACGCAAGGCAAGTTTGTCGGTCTTGGCATTGAGGTCGGGATCGAAGATGGCTACATCAAGGTGGTGTCGCCGATCGAAGACTCGCCAGCCTATCGTGCCGGGATCAAGGCAGGCGACCTGATCACGCGCCTCGATTCGACCGCGGTCAAGGGTTTGAGTCTGGACCAGGCGGTCAAGCGCATGCGCGGCGAGCCGAACACCAAGATCACCCTGACCATTTCCCGCAAAGATGAAGACAAGCCACTGATCTTCAATATCACGCGTCAGGAAATCAAGGTGCAGAGCGTTAAGGCCAAAGTGGTGGAACCGGGCTATGCATGGCTGCGCGTAACGCAGTTTCAGGAGCCGACGGTTGATGATATGGCGAAGAAAATCGCCGCGATCTATGCCCAGGAACCGAATCTGAAGGGGCTGGTGCTGGACTTGCGTAACGATCCGGGCGGCGTATTGCCGGGCGCAATCGGCGTCTCTGCGGCTTTCTTGCCGAAAGATTCGGTTGTGGTCACTACCAACGGCCAGTTGCCAAGCTCCAAGGCTTCGTTCTATGCCAAGCGTGAGTACTACGCCAATCCGGGTAGTGATCCGCTGGCGAAACTGCCTGAGGCACTGAAGAAGGTGTCGATGGTGGTGCTGGTCAATACCGGCTCGGCATCGGCGTCGGAAATCGTCGCCGGCGCATTGCAGGATTACAAGCGCGCCACCATCATGGGCACCCAAACCTTCGGCAAGGGTTCCGTGCAATCGGTGATCGCGTTACCGCCGGATCGCAGTACCGCAGTCAAACTGACCACTGCCCGCTACTACACCCCGAACGGCCGCTCAATCCAGGCCAAGGGCATTGTGCCGGACCTGATCGTCGATGAATATGCCGACGGCGACGGCCTCAACGGCCTGCGTCTGCGGGAAGCCGACCTGACCAAGCATTTGAGCAACGACACCGACAAGGGTCCGGAAGTGACCTCGCCGAAAGTCGATGCGCTGGAAGAGGCGCAACGAATTGCCGCAGTTGAGAAAAAACGCAAGCCACTGGAATACGGTAGCAAGGACGATTTTCAGTTGGCACAGGCGCTTAATCAACTGAAGGGCTTGCCGGTCCAGGTTTCGAAAGTGAAACCGGACAGCCGCGGCGACGCCGATCAGGATGATAAGGATAGCAAGGACAATAACGACAACAAGGATAACAAAACGCCGCTCGGCGATGACAAGGCAGGCGGTGCCGTCAAGAAAGAGCAGAAAAAATAGCATTTTTTTGCGCTACACTAAGGCCGCGTCGGACGCGGCCTTTTTTTCGCCCGGGCGCGCTGCATTCCTGGATCTTATCGACAGTATCGTATCTTATGAACGACCAGCAACTACTGCGCTACTCGCGCCACATCCTGTTGGATGAGATCGACATTGAAGGCCAGGAAAAATTTCTGGCGGCACGGGCGCTGGTCATCGGGGTTGGCGGCCTCGGCTCGCCGGTGGCGCTGTACCTGGCTTCAGCCGGGGTCGGCAGCATCACCCTGGTGGACAACGATACGGTCGACCTGACCAATCTGCAACGGCAGATCCTGCACACCAGCGACCGCGTAGGCCAGGCCAAGGCGGCCTCCGGCAAGGCTGCGCTGACACAAATCAATCCGGATATACAGATCGTCGCACTGCCTGAGTGCGCCGACCAAAGGCGTCTTGCGGAACTGATCGGTAACGCCGACGTGGTGATCGATTGCAGCGACAATTTCACTACCCGACATGCAATCAATCGATCTTGTGTCGCGCTGAAAGTGTCGCTGGTATCGGGTGCGGCAATCCAGTTCGACGGCCAGCTTAGCGTGTTCGATGCCCGCGATGAAAGCTCACCCTGCTATGCCTGCCTGTTTCCGCCGGATCGGGCATTTGAAGAAACCGCCTGCGCCACCATGGGCGTGTTCGCGCCGCTGGTGGGCATTATCGGCAGCATGCAAGCCGCCGAAGCGCTCAAGCTGATTGCCGGGATCGGCACACCGCTGGTCGGCAAGTTACTGATGCTGGATGCGCGCAGCATGGAGTGGAGCCGCATCGGCGTTGCCCGCGATGCCGGTTGCCTGGTGTGTGGCGCACATTCGCACCCTTGATTCAGACCCGTCGTTGAATCAGATACGCAATCGCGCGCCGTTGTCTCGGCAAACGATTGCAGACTGCTCCTGTGCCAATTACGCGCTATGCAGCGCCCGCGCCGGATTGGCCGCCGGTTGCCGCGCCTTCAAGGCGCTTACCTTCTGGATCGTATCGGCGCAGGCACGGGCTGCCTCCGCACCCTTGACCAGGAAATGCTCATAGAAATATTTGTGGTGTTCTTCGCCACCGTGGAAATGGTGCGGCGTCAGCACTGCCGACAGCACCGGCACGGCCGTTTCCAGCTGCACCTGCATCAAGCCGCTGATCACTGCCTGGGCGACAAACTCATGCCGATAGATATCGCCATCCACCACTAATCCGGCAGCCACTACAGCGGCATAGTCACCGCTGCTGGCGAGCAATTTGGCATGCAGCGGGATTTCGTAGGCACCAGCGACTTCGAAGAAATCGATATCGCTTTCGGTGTAGCCGGACTTGGCGATTTCAGCAACGAAAGAAATCCGGCATTGACCGACAATATCGCGGTGCCATCCGGCCTGGATGAAGGCAATGCGTTCACCGGCAACCGCGGCGGACGCCTTGGATTTGATGGCGACGGGTTGATGTTGTTGCTGCTGTGGCTGCTGCATCTGACTGACTCCTGTTTGATCAATAAAAACAGGGCTTGTTGGATCGAAAGGAGGCGCGAATTTACACGACAAGCCATCGCAGTGCCAGGCGCCTCAGCCGCGCCCGGCAACACGCCAGCCAGCCCGGGCAAACACCGGACCGCCTGTTCTCTCTTTATCCGGACTATACCGTCGGCCCCGGGATCACACCGGGTCTGCTGACGTTGTCGCTACGGCGACAAGCGCTCGCGGGCTATGCGCATTGCACGCAATTACCGCCGGTGGGGAATCACCCCCCGCCCTGAGAACACTCACTTTATTGCATTACGCAATGAAGCAAGGCGCAAATTTATCATATAAATTGCGAGGCCGCAGAAGCCGGATAAATCCGGCGCTGGCAGTGTTAATGGCTTTTCTTCGCCAGCCCGAGGTAAGTGTCGATCACCTTTGGATTGTTTGCCAGCTCCGCTGCCGGGCCTTGCAAAGCGATGTCGCCGGTTTCCAGCACGTAAGCGTAATCAGCGACCTGCAGCGCGGCACGCGCGTTCTGCTCGACCAGCAAAATGGCGACACCAGTCTGCCTCAAGCCAACGATGATATGGAAAATTTCTTTGGCGATTAACGGTGCCAGGCCGAGGCTTGGTTCGTCCAGCATCAGCAATTGCGGCTTGGCCATCAGCGCGCGGCCGAGCGCCAACATCTGTCGTTCGCCGCCGGACAGGCTGCCAGCCTGTTGCTTGCGCCGCTGCTGCAGACGCGGAAACAGGTCGTACACGACCGCCATCTGATCGGCATAAGCACGCTCGCCGGCCTGGTAGCGGCGGTAGCTGCCGAGCAGCAAATTATCTTCCACTGTCATGCTGGCAAACAACTCGCGCTTTTCCGGCACCAGGCACATGCCGCGCGCAACGCGGGTTTCGATTGCCACATCAGCAGTATCCTGGCCCAGCAACCGCAGCGTGCCACGCATGCTGCCGTTGTTTGGCATGACGCCGGCAATCGCGTTGAGCATGGTCGATTTACCGGCGCCATTGGGGCCGATGACGGTGACGATCTGGCCACCGCCGACTGCCAGGCTGACACCGTGCAGCGCCTCGACTTTGCCGTAGGCGACGTGCAGATCGCCGACTTCGAGCACCGGACTGACGACGGTATTAGTCATCGATGCCTCCCAGATATGCTGCCAGCACTGCCGGGTTCTGCTGTATCTCAACCGGCAAGCCTTGCGCGATCTTGCTGCCGAACTCCATCACCACCAATTGATCGGTCAGATTCATCACGAAATCCATATCGTGCTCCACCAGCAAAATACTCATGCCCTCAGCCTTGAGCTTGCGTAGCAATGCCGCCAACGCTTGTTTCTCCTGGTAGCGCAACCCGGCCGCCGGCTCATCCAGCATGAGCAAGGTCGGATCGCAGCACAGAGCGCGGGCGATTTCCAGGATGCGCTGCTGACCGAGCGCCAGGCTGCCGGCTTCTTCGTACAATAAATGGCCAAGCCCGACACGCTCCAGCTGCAGTTTGGCCTCAAACAACAGCGCCTGCTCCTCATTCCGGTTAAGCCGCAGCAGGCTGATGGCGACGCCATTGACATCGTTATGGCTGCCGCGCAGATGAGCGCCGATGGCGACGCTCTCCAGCACCGTCATGGCCGGCATCAGCCGCACATGCTGGAAGGTGCGGGCAATGCCTTGCGCCACAATTTGGCGCGAACGCAAACCGGATATCTGCTGCAACTGGTTGTGGGCGCGTAAGCGGATTGCACCGCCGGTTAGCGGCAAGACGCCGCTAACCAGATTGAACATGGTCGACTTGCCGGCACCGCTGGGGCCGATCAGGCCGACGATCTGCCCGGCACGCAGATTGAAGCTGACATCGTTGACCGCTATCAGGCCGCCGAACTCCTTGCGTGCATTTTCAATCTCCAGGATGACTTCGCCGTCCGCATGCCGGACGCGGGTCGGCAAAGCTGTTGCCAAGACCGGCCCCACTGCCGTCGGTTTGCCGGGCAGAAGCTTACGCAGGTAAGGCCACAAACCGTCACGGGCGCGCTGCAACAATAGCAGCATCAGGATTCCGAACACGATGGTGTCGACATTACCGCTGGTGCCGAGGAGCTTCGGTAACAGTGATTGCAGCTGGTCCTTCAACAAGGTCAACAGCGCGGATCCAAGAATCGCACCCCACAGATAACCAGCACCACCGACTACCGCCATGAACAGGTATTCGATACCGGCATTGAGGCCGAATGGGGTCGGGCTCACAGCGCGCTGCAGGTGCGCATACAACCAGCCGGAGACGCTCGCTAGCAGCGCCGCCAGCACAAAGATCAGAATCTTGATCAGAGCCGTGTTGACGCCCATCGCCTCGGCCATCACGCCGCCGCCGTTGAGCGCGCGGATGGCACGCCCGGGCCGCGAATTGAGCAGGTTCTGCAAACCGGCCAGCGCCATCAGCAAGATCACCCAGATCAGGTAAAACATCTTGCGGCCGGTATCGAGCTCGATGCCAAACAGGCCGATAGAGGGAATGCCGTTCAAGCCATCGTACTTGCCGAGAAATTCCAGATTACCGAACAAAAAATACAGCGACAAGGCCCAGGCAATCGTGCCAAGCGGCAGATAGTGGCCGGATAAACGCATCGTAATGGCGCCGATGGCCAATGCCGCCAGCGTCGTCACGCACAAGCCGGCCAGCAGGCCGCACCATGGCGACCAGCCGAACTGGGTGCTCAGATAAGCGGTCGAATACGCGCCAAGGCCGACGAATGCCGCCTGGCCGAAGGATGTCAGGCCGCCGACCCCGGTCAACAACACCAGGCCCAGCGCGACGATGGCATACAGGCCGATGTAGTTGGCCAGCGCGATCCAGAATTCCGGCGTCGGCAAGATTGGCAGCAGCACCAGAACCGCGGCGAAGACGATGAACGGCAACTTATCGAAAAAGAAGCGACCCATCATTGATCCTCATCATCGATCTGCTTGCTGGTCAGCGACCGCCACAGTAGCGCCGGAATGATCAGCGTGAACACGATCACCTCCTTGAACGCGCTGGCCCAGAACGACGAATACGATTCCAGCAGGCCGACCAGCAAAGCGCCGGCAGCGGCAATCGGATAGCTGCCGAGGCCACCGATGATGGCACCGACAAAACCTTTCAAGCCGATCAGAAAACCGCTGTCGTAATACACGGTGGTCAACGGTGCGATCAGTATGCCGCACAGCGCGCCCAGCGCTGCCGCCAGCGTAAATGCCAAACGCCCTGCCTGCACGGTGCTGATGCCGGCCAGTTGCGCACCGAGACGATTGACGGCAGTGGCGCGCAACGCCTTACCGGACAAGCTCCGTTCAAAATACAAATAAAGCACGACAATCAGCAACAATGCCACGCCGATGATCACACAGCTCTGGCCGGACACGGTCAAGCCGCCGATCTGGAAACTGGCGTCAGAAAAAGGCACGGTGCGCGCACCTTCCGCGCCGAACATGAGCAGCCCGATGCCAATCAATGCGTAATGCACTGCCACCGAGACAATCAGCAGCACCAGCGTGCTGGCTTCCGCCAGCGGCTGAAACGCCAGCCGGTACACCATCGGCCCCATCGGCACCACAATCAACAAGGTCAGCATAACCTGCAGCGGCATCGCCAGCGCGGCATGGCCGTACAGACGTGCGAACACATAAACCGCCAGTGGCAGCAGTACGAATTTCAGGAAAGCCAAAGCGATACGTGGCAAAATTGCAGACCGGCTTTCACCGTTTCGGCCAAGCGACGCGGCTAGCGCTTCCTGGATGAAGCTAAGAATACCGAGCACTACCAGCAGCGTTGCAGAAAGGGGAAATTTGTCCGCCTGAATCGCGGCCAGCGTGAGTGCGCCAAAGGCGACGAACTCGCCTTGTGGGATGAAGATGACGCGGGTGACCGAAAACACCAGCACCAACGCCAATGCCAGCAGCGCGTAGACGGCACCGCTGCTGATACCATCCTGAGCCAGGATGGCGGCGATTGATAGATCCATTTACTGCGCTGCGCCCAGAAGTTTCCAATTGCCGTTGACGATTTCCACCATCACACGCGCACGCTGATCGAAGCCGACGTGGTCGCTCGGGCTCATGTTGACGATGCCTTGCGACACCGGCAGGTTCTTGATCGCTTGGATGCCGTCGCGCAGGGTAGCACGGAATTCCGGCGTACCGGGCTTACCCTTCCTCAGTGCTTGCGGCGCGGCGGCGCCCAGCAACATACCGGCATCCCAGGCGTGGCCGCCGAAGGTGGAAACGCTGCCGGCGCCATAGGCCTTTTCATAGGCCGTGCGATACGCCATGGCGGACTTCTTGACCGGATTGCTGTCCGCCAGTTGCTCGGCTACCAGCAACGGCCCGGCTGGCAGGAAGGTGCCTTCGCAATCCTTGCCGCAGACGCGCAGGAAATCGTTATTGGCGACGCCGTGGGTCTGGTAGATCTTGCCTTTGTAGCCGCGCTCCTTCAAGGTCTTTTGCGGCAACGCGGCGGGCGTGCCGGCGCCGGCGATCAGCACTGCGTCCGGGTTGGCGCTGACGATCTTTAACACCTGTCCTGTCACCGACGTGTCGGGACGGGCGAAACGTTCGTTGGCGACGATTTTGAGCTTGCGTAGTTCAGCCAGTTTAGAAAACTCGCGATACCAGCCTTCGCCATAGGCATCCGGAAAGCCGATGAAGGCCACACTCTTGACGCCGGCATCGAGCATGTGGGCAACGATGGCGGTCGCCATCTGCGAGTCGTTTTGCGGGGTCTTGAAAATCCAGCGGCGCTTGCCATCCAGCGGCTCCACCAACGCTGCCGAGGCCGCCATCGAAATCATCGGCGTGCCAGATTCGGTGGCGACATCGCTCATCGCCAGCGAACCTGGCACCACGGTCGAGCCGATCAGCAGGTCAACCTTTTCTTCACTGATCAGCTTGCGCGTATTCTTGACGGCGGTGGTGCTGTCGGTAGCATCGTCGAGCACGATGTATTGCACTTGCTGGCCGGAGATTTCTTTCGGCAGCAGCGCAAAAGTATTTTTTTCCGGAATGCCGAGCGACGCTGCGGGACCGGTGGCGGAGACGCTCACGCCGACCTTGATCTGAGCGAATGCACTGCCGCAGCTGATAGCCAGCGCGAATGTCGTTAATGCGGAAAGGCTGGTCTCCAACCATGCTTTTTTCATCTGATCTGCTCCATTGTGATGGTCACGCCTGATGTTGGCGTTTATGCTACACCGCAACCGCTTTGGTCGCCGCGGCCAGAGATGTTAGCAGGGTCCTGAGTGAGCGACAGCCAGTGTCGCTTTTCGACTACAGCCAGACAAGCAGGCCACACCACAACAACACATGAGAATCGGAGAAATTGCGCTGAATTCTTAGACCAGCATCAGCGCGATCTGCTGCGCAGCGCCGTCGCCCGGCTTGTGCTGGAAACGGCTCTTGGCGAAACGCTGCCAGCGCCCGAGCACGAAGCTAGTCAGGATATTGGCGCGCATTGTCGCTTCGGCCTCATTCGCCTCGCCTTGCGCAGCGGCCAGCCGCAGCGCCTGCTTCAGCGCCAGCTCAATACGATCAACGAACTGATTCATGCGCAACTGCAGGCGTTCATCCTCATTGACCAGCGCATCGCCGATGATGACGCGCGTCATGCCGGGATTGCGTTCGGCGAAATTGAGCAGCATCAGCGCGATGGCCTGCGCCTGGTACAAGCCTTTTTCCTGCTGCGCGCTGATCTGGTTGACCAGCCCGAACACGGTCGATTCGATGAAATCGATCAGCCCTTCGAACATCTGTGCCTTACTGGCGAAGTGCCGGTAAAGCGCGGCTTCGGATACCTCGATTTTTGCAGCCAACGCGGCGGTAGTGATTTTTTCACCCTTGGGCTGCTCAAGCATTGTCGCCAATGTCTGCAGGATTTGTAGTTTGCGTTCGCCGGGTTTGGTAGTTGCCATGATTTTTATTTTAGTAATGGATCGATTGGATCGATTGAATCAAGATAAAGGGACGAGATGCCGCCGCGCCGGCAATGACAGAACTATCGGCAGCCGACAGGTTATTCATCGTCAGCGACGGCAAACCCGGCATAGTAGACGTTGAACGACTGAATTTCAACGTAGCCGATGCAAATTTCTCGCCAGTTGTCGCACCGATTTTACTTCGACATCGACGTAGCCGGGGCGCTTTATCACGCCCGCATCGTTATTCAGATATTGCGTCACCCATACCGTGCGCATACCGACCTGTTTGGCTGCCTTGAGCGTGGCAATCGTATCCTCCACCAGAATGCAGCGCCCGGCCGTCACCCGCTCGCGCGCAATCAATTGCCGCAGCATGTGGCGCGACGGCTTCGGCCGCAACTGCCGGCGCACATGCATTGACTCAATCGAGATATGCTTGCCGAATTGTCGATGCAGGCGCAGATGCCGCAGTACGTCGGCAGAATAACGCTGCGGTGCATTGGTCAACAGTATCTTGCGGCCGGGCAGACGCTTCAATAAATTGATCAGGCCGCGTTCGGCCCGAATCATACTCACCAAATCGTCGAAACGATGCGCTTGCGTCAAAAACTGCTCGGGCCGCACCTGATGATGCTTGACCATGCCCAGCAAAGTCGCGCCGTAACGGCGCCAGTAAGCTTCTCTGGTGGCATTGACCGTGGCAGCATCGGCATCGACGCCGTCGCGCCCCAGCACGCGCGCCATGATCGCATTCATGTTGTCATGGATCGCCGGAAAAATCGCGTGGGAGGCGTCATGCAGAGTATTGTCCAGATCGAACAGCCATAGCGCTGTAGTATTCTTCATTGCTTGTTGAGTCACTGTCATCAGTCACTGTTATGCGTCATTGTGATGCTTCATTGTTGCGCCGCAAACGGGAATCGTTGTTCAAGGGATAAATTGTGTTTCATCAGATTATAGTGATATTGAACTTAACCGCCGCATTACTCAACAACCTGTTGAGGCCGTTGCAGCGATGCGCGCTGCGGCGCTTGCTGCTGCCGCTCGGGCTGGGCGCGTTGCTGGCGGCGACCGGTGCAGCTGGCGCCAGCTGCACCGACACCATCGGAAACGCGGCGCAGGCGGCCGGCCGCCAGGGTGGCGCCTTGTTCAGGATAGACCGCGACGGCCGCAGCGCTTATGTGTTCAGCACCATCCATGTCGGACGCGCAGATTTCTATCCGCTTGACGACAGGGTCTTGCAGGCTCTGCAACAAGCATCATGCGTCGCACTGGAGATTGATCCAAACAATACGCAGGCGCTGGCACCATGGATGGCCCGGTACGGCGTTTATGCCGATGGCAAATCGTGGCAGCAAGAGCTGCCCGCCGGATTACAGAAAAACCTCAATGCCCTGCTGGAAAAATACGGCATGACGCCAGCCAGCGTTGCCAACTTGAAGCCGTGGCTGCTGGCCACCGTATTGGGTATCAGCGCATACGCCAGCCAAGGTTATCAGCCGCAGTTTGGGGTCGACACCGCGCTGGCGAATTTTGCCAAGAGCAGTAACAAGAGGCTGATTGAGCTAGAGACGCCGGAACAGCAGCTGGCGTTGCTGGGCGGTTTGTCGGCGGCGGAACAAATCCAGTTCCTGCAAGACAGCGTCGATGAAATTCGGGATCCGCTCAAGGCGCAACGCGCGTTGCAACTGCTTACCCTATGGCGCAACGGCGACATCGACGGCCTGGCCGCAATGCTGGCTGAGATGACCGGCGAACAGACTTTTTCCAGCCGCTTCGTGCAACGTGCATTGCTCGATGGCCGCAATCCAGGCCTGGCGGATCGGATTGACAAACTTAGCAACGCATCACCGCACGCCTTCGTCGGCATCGGCATGCTGCATCTGGTCGGCCCCAACAGCGTGCTGACGC
The DNA here is from genome assembly GCF_044339385.1 of Collimonas sp. NCBI lineage: Bacteria > Pseudomonadati > Pseudomonadota > Betaproteobacteria > Burkholderiales > Oxalobacteraceae > Collimonas > Collimonas sp. Next base: position 36,485 of record NZ_JBIIVN010000001.1, read on the forward strand.
TGCTGCAACGGCGCGGCTATGCGGTGCAACGGGTTTATTAAAAACTGTGCCGCTATCCAGCGAATCTTTGATCGAAGTCAACATCGGGCTTTTTGAAATCTTCTCAACATGCCGACGCTACGGCTATGGCGCATCGATACTGCATATAATCCAGTCTTATCAACTTGCCGCACTGCCTCCACATGTCCTCCAGCCACAATCCGACCACATTGCCCAATTACCGTCGCCTTTGGAACGGACGGCAGCGTTTTGTGCTGTTCGATAGTGAATTTGGCGATGGCACGGATTTTCTGAGCGCATGGCAGGCCTGGCGCGATGATCCTCAACGGCCGCAGCAACTGCATTACCTGGCCTTGGCGCCAGACATGCCAACCGTAGAGGAGGTGCAGATAACTTGCAGCCGAGAACCGGCATGGCAAGCATTGTCGACCGAGCTGTGCAGGTTATGGCCCGTTGCACTGCCTGGATTTCACCGCCTGCTTCTGGAGCGCGAGCAGGTAGTGTTGACCCTGATGTGCGGTGACAGCAGCGCCTGCTTGCGACAAATCGCAGCTAGCGTTGATGCTTTCCACATACATGGACGCCACTGGCAAGGCTGGGCGCTGCCGACGCTCGGCGCACTGGGCAAGCTGGCAGGTGCGGGTGCCAGTCTGTCGCTTCCAGCCACCGACCAGGCACGCCGCAAGCGACTTGAACAAGTTGGCTTCGCCTTTGGCAGCGACACCGTTGACGCCGCTGGCGCCGATGGCATGCTGCATGCACGATTTGCACCCCGCTTCAGCCCGCGCCAGAGGCTGGCAGGCGCGCGGCCGCAAGGTGAGCGCCACGCTATCGTGATCGGCGCTGGCCTGGCCGGTAGCGCCGCCTGCCAGCGCCTGGCGCGACGAGGCTGGCGCCTGACACTGGTGGAAAGCCACGCGGCGCCGGCACAGGAGGCATCCGGCAACAGCGCCGGTATTTTCATGCCGCTACTGTCACGTGACGACAATCCCAGCTCGCGCCTGAGCCGCAACGCCTACCTGTTTGCGCAACAGGTGTGGCGCCACCTCGGCGGCATCGGCCAGGGATTCGAGGGCTCTGATTGCGGCGTCTTGCAGATTGCCCGCGACGACGTCCATGCCGAGGCACAACGACAATTAGCCGCGCACTGGCGCTATCCGGCCGAATTTGCCGAATGGCTCGAACAACCGGCGGCCTCAGATCTGGCCGGCTGCCGGGTCAGCGGCGGCGGCTGGTACTTTCGCGGTGCCGGCTGGATACAGCCGGGCAGCCTTTGCCATGCCATGCTAAGGGATTGCGGCACAGCGCTGCAATCGCGTTTCGGACAACCGGCGGCCAGTATTGCGCGCATCAACGACGCCTGGCTGATACGCGATTCAAACGGCGTAACGATTGCCAGCGCACCGGTGGTTATCCTGGCGAATGCCTGCGGCGCGCTGAATTTCACACAAGCGCGAGCGCTGCCGCTGACGGCGATCCGTGGCCAGATCAGCCATCTCGATGCAGCCAGCGCACCTGCCATAGCCCCGGTGCTATGCGGCGCAGCGTATCTGACGCCTGCCTGCGCCGGTATCTGCAGCAGCGGCGCGTCATACGACGAGGACCAGCAAACGACACTGCGACAAGCAAGCCAGGACGATAACCTGACACGCTTGGCCAGGATGTTGCCGGACTGGCGTCATGACAATTTGCTGTTACGCGGACGGGTCGGCTTTCGCTGCGTGGCGAGCGATCGTTTGCCGTTAGTCGGAGCACTGCCGGACAGCAGCGCGGCGTGCCAGGTGCGCGAGCCGAAATTGCATGACTTGCCACGTTTTCCCGGACTCTACAGTCTGCTCGGCTATGCCTCGCGCGGCTTGATCTGGGCGCCGCTGGCAGCAGAAATATTGGCGGCACAGCTGGACGGTGAACCGCTGCCGCTGGAAGCCGATCTGGCGGCGGCACTCGATCCGGCGCGTTTTTTACGCAAACAACACCGCGCCGGGTAACGCTGCACGGGCAGCGTCCCCTTCGAGCGGCGACGCGCCCCGCAAGGCAGGACCAAAAAAAGCGCCCGCAGGCGCCTTTAGGATCAGTTCAAGCGACTTAACGCGCCCACTGATTCGGCCTGAACCGCCAATCGCCGCGCGGACCGCGCTCCCAGCGTGGCGGCACATAATGGTAGCCTGGCCGGGCGCGGATCCAGGAGCCGCCGATCCAGACATGGCGACGCCCATCCCAACGCCAATAACAGGGCGCCCAAACAAAACCGCGGCGTGGCGGCGGCACCACTTCATAGCCCGGTGGCGGCGGCTGACCAATCTGTACGCTGACATAGGCCTGCGCCTGCGCAGGGCTGACTGCCGTCATCAATCCCGCGCCCAGGGTCAGCAAGCTGACGCACAAAATGGATTTGATCTTCATGGATTACCTCTTGATTCATTTAAAAACTTCCGGTGACAATTAAATATAGGTCATAACTATGTCGACACTTGTAAGTTTGTGTTTCCAAAAGACACAGCTTCCCGATGCTGCCGGAATCGCTCGCAAGGCTGCCACGGCGGCGACGCTAAGGTAAAATGGCGATCTGCCAGACAGCATTGTCGTTTTACAAAAAATAATCGTGGGGCAAAGCAGCAACGTTGCCGCAGCGCGACGCCAGACCCGAAACCCCACCTGACTTCCCGGAATACCCATGTTGCGATTGAACGAAGTACAACTCCCCCTCGACCACCCGGAAGAGGCGCTCCACAGCGCGATCCTGGAACGCCTGGGAATCGGCGCCGAAGCAATGCTTGGTTACACAATTTTCCGACGCAGCTACGATGCCCGCAAAAAAAACCGCCGTCATCCTCACCTACACGGTAGATGTTGAGTTAAAAGATGAAGTTGAGGTACTCAAACGCCTGGCACGTGACCGCAACGTGATGCCGACGCCGGATACCAACTACCACTTCGTGGCTCGGGCCCCGAGCAACTTGACATCGCGCCCGGTGGTCATCGGCACCGGCCCCTGCGGCCTGTTCGCCGGCCTGATCCTGGCGCAGATGGGCTTCAATCCAATCATCCTGGAACGCGGCAAGGCGGTGCGCGAACGCACCAAGGACACCTGGGGCCTGTGGCGCAAACGCGAACTGCAGCCGGAGTCAAACGTCCAGTTCGGTGAGGGCGGAGCCGGCACTTTTTCCGACGGCAAGCTGTGGACCCAGATCAAAGACCCCAGGCATTACGGCCGCAAGGTGCTCACCGAGTTCGTCAAGGCCGATGCGCCAGAAGAAATCATGTACGTCAGCAAACCGCACATCGGCACTTTCCGGCTGGTCAAGATGGTGGAGCAGATGCGCGCCACCATCGAAGCACTGGGCGGCGAATTCCGCTTCCAGCAAAAAGTGGAAGATCTCACCATCAAGTCCGACCACGGCCACGGTCAGATAGCGGCCGTGGTACTGGCCAGCGGAGAAACCATTGTCACCGACCATGTCGTGCTGGCGATTGGCCACAGCGCCCGTGATACCTTCCAGATGCTGTACGAGCGCGGCGTCTACATCGAAGCCAAGCCGTTCTCGCTGGGCTTCCGCATCGAGCATCCGCAATCGCTGATCGACCGCTGCCGCTTCGGCCCCAGCGCGGGTCATCCGATCCTCGGCGCGGCCGACTACAAGCTGGCGCATCACGCAGAAAACGGCCGTGCGGTATACAGCTTCTGCATGTGCCCGGGCGGCACCGTGGTTGCCGCCACGTCGGAGCCGGGCCGCGTCGTCACCAATGGCATGAGCCAGTACTCGCGCAACGAACGTAACGCCAACAGCGGCATCGTGGTTGGCATCACACCGGCCGACTATCCCGGCCATCCGCTGGCCGGCATCGCCTTCCAGCGCGAGTGGGAATCGCGCGCCTTCGAACTCGGCGGCGGCACCTACGACGCGCCCGGTCAGCTGGTCGGCGATTTCCTCGCCGGCCGGGCCGTCCACCGCGCTCGGTTCGGTGATCCCATCGTACAAACCAGGCGTCCACCTGGGCGACCTCAGCACTGCGCTGCCGGACTACGCCATCACCGCCATGCGCGAGGCATTGCCGGCTTTCGACAAACAGATCCGCGGCTTCGCCATGGCCGATGCCGTTCTGACCGGCGTCGAGACTCGCACCTCATCGCCAATCCGCATCAAGCGCCGCGACGACAATCTGCAAAGCCTGAACACCAGCGGCTTGTTCCCCGCTGGCGAAGGCGCCGGCTATGCGGGCGGCATCATGTCGGCAGCGATTGACGGTATCCGGGTGGCGGAGGCGGTGGCACTGAGCATGATGGAGAAAAATCAGACGCTCTGATCGGATGTTCAGATTGTTTGCAACAAAAAAATACGCCAGCTTGAACTGGCGTATTTTTTTGAAAAACCCGACCCGCAATGCGCTGCGAGGGCAGCGCCGCAGAACTACTTGCGGGCATCGCGCGTTGCCTGGTGCAGCCTGGCTCAGCTCGATCTGCTTGCGCCGCGTATCGTCGGTATCGCTGAGCACGATCCAACCCTTTTCACGCATCGACTTCAGGCGCGCATGCAGCATCGCCGGTGAACCGAGTTCGCTTTGTGACATCATGCCACGCACTGACAGGCGCTCCTTGGCTTGCCCGTCACGCGCCACAAAAGCCAGGATGCGATCTTCCAGCGGATCAAGCGATGGCAGTGACGGCAAACCACGCAAAGCATTGGCTAGTTGTAGAAAACGCACGTAGATATCGGCGGGGCGATTATATTTGTCCATGGCCACTTTATCAACTCTGCAATAGGGAACAGTATGGTAGCGCTCTTAAATTTATACCAATCATACGCGTTATTTAACAACATTCGCAAGTAGCTTCCTGCGCTTACGCAAATACTTCGGTAATATACGCGCGCCATGCCTTCCACTTCGCCCACTACCGCGAAATTGCATCTCAGCCTGATGACGGTCAGTACCACCGCGGCCATCTACATGCTGGTGTATATGGCCAATGACTGGCTGTTCAAGCAAATCGAATTTACGCAGGGAATCGCCTGGGTTTATCTGCCGGCAGGCATACGTCTTATTTGCACGTTGCTGTTTGCCGAGTCCGGCGTGTTCGGCATCCTCATTGCATCGCTGCTCACCTCCAGCATCTACGCAATCTTTCCGGACGATCCGCTCACTACCATCGGCTATAGCGTCATCTCGGCATTAGCACCTTATCTGGCCTATCGCTTCACGCTGCAGGAGATGCGCCTGCAGCGCTCACTGAGTAATCTGACTACCACACGTCTGCTGGCCTGCATCCTGTTGTATGGCCTGACCAATCCGCTGCTACAGCTAATGTGGTTTGTGATGCGCGGCGTCTCCTATCATTTCTGGTCGGGCCTGATCGTGATGTCGATCGGCGATCTGACCGGCTCGCTGATCGTGGTCTATGCGATCAAGATCCTGCTGTCCTTCTTGCCGCTGCCGCGTCGTTAATTATTAGCAATCGTTCGCGATGATTCAAACGAAATAATTTGCACACGCCTGAGCCGTCGCGCCATGACAGCGCGTGGTGTTGCCACCACATGGGTACCAAGAAAAATCGATTGTAATACTTACGAAATATTTCCTCGCTATTCTGCCGCACAGTTATAGAAATTATAGCGGTCAAACGGCCGCTATCTCTGCAAATACTTGACTGGAGTACGGCATGCGTAGTTGGGGCGAACCGAAGAAGCGTAAGGCTCGCGTCGAAATTATTCCAATGATCGACGTCATGATGTTTCTGCTGGTGTTTTTTGTATTGATTAGTCTCAACGTGATTCCCGCGCTTGGCCTGAAAACCCACTTGCCAAGCGCCAGCAGCTCGCAGGATTTGAAACCGCAAAACAAGGCAGTCATCACAATCGGCATGAACGACGCATTGCAGGTCGATGGCGTCGACACCAAACTCGGAGAGTTGGCAGCGCGCCTGAACCAGGCCAAGAAAGACGGCGAGAAACTCAATGTGATCGTCAACAGTGACCACGGCGTCGAAGTGCAGCGTCTGGTGGAGGTCATGGATACTTTGAAGCAGAACGGCTTCGAATCGATCTCTATCGCCACCCGCAAGCCGTAGATCGAAAAATGACGAACATGACAACCATGCCGTTTTTTTATCGATTCCGCGAGGCAGTGGCGACGCTGCCATCCCTGCTGATACTCACCATCCTCATCTTGGCAGGCGTCCAGCAAGCGGTGAAGATTACACCGCACACCGACAACTCGACGGTGCAGATCGCTTTATCCGAGCCGGAACCGCCGGCGCCGCCAGTGGTCACGCCACCCCCGCCGGCACCACCGCAAGTCGTCAAGCCCACGCCGGTTGCGCAAATACAACCGGTTCGCCAGCAACCGGCACCGCAGCCGACAATTGCGCCGGAACCGCTCAGTAGCGCTGCCAGCGCAGAAGTCGCGGCACCGACACCAATATCACCCCCCCAAAGCCACTCCTACCCCAGCGCCGTCGGCGCCTCCGGCGCAGGAAGCGCCAGCGCCGGTCAAGCCAAACAATGCCAGCCTGGAAGCCAGCTACGTCGGTAAGTTACGCGCCCATTTGAACAGCATCAAACGTTATCCGACCGGCCGCGAAGCCAGCCAGCAAAAACCGCAGGGCAAGGTCAAAGTGTGGTTCGTACTCAAGCGCGACGGCAGCCTGGTGGAACAGGGAATAGAGGAATCTTCGAATTCCATGCTGCTTGACGACGCTGCTCGCAAGACCATCAACCGCGCTACTTTTTCTGCTTTTCCTGAATCCAGCTGGGCTGGGGAAGCGACGCACCGATTCAACGCCGAGTTGGAGTTCATTCCCGGGGCGGGATGAATACCGAATTTAACCAGCACTTTTAACCGACGTACCACACCTAAAACGTACAGGGAGTAATGCCATGCAATTCAAAGTCACCCGGCTGTCACTGCTAATCTCCGGGTTATTCATCGCCACCAGCCCGCTGGGCTACGCTGCCGACACCACTGAAGTCGGCAAGGTCACCGTGCAGGGCGATGCCAACGGTGGTCAAAACACCGGCCTGATCCAGCAAGAAGAGACGCCAAAAGCGCGCAGCTCGGTGAATCGCGAATACATGGAAAAGCAAAGCACTACCAGCAACCCATACCAGATGATCAATCTGCTGCCTGGCGTGAACTCATACGACCAGGACGGCACCGGCCTGTTCGGCGGCAACGTGCGCGTGCGCGGCTTCAACAGCGATCAATTGGGCTTCACCATCAATGGCGCACCGGTCAACGATTCCGGCAACTTCGCCGTATATCCTCAGGAATATACCGATGCCGAAAACCTGTGCGAGATTTTCGTCACGCAAGGCTCGACCGATACTGAGGCACCGCACGTCGGCGCCTCTGGCGGCAATATCGGCATGACAATGTGTACGCCGGAAGATCAGCAACGCTTCCGTACCGAGTACACGTTTGGCTCGAACAGTCTGCAAAAAGGCTATGTGCGCTTCGATTCGGGCAAGATTTTCAATGATCGCTTCAAGTTCTTCCTGTCCTATTCGAAAACTCAGGCTGACAAATTCAAAGGCAATGGCCGGGCCGACAAGCAACACGTCGATTTCAACAGCAAGTTCGATCTGGGAGCCGGCAGCTATGTCGACTCCAGCTTCACGTACAACTCGGCGCTTAACAACAACTACCGCACACTGACCAAGGCGCAAATCGCCCAGTACGGCCCGAATCTGGATTTCGGCACAGTTGCTCCGGTACACCAGCCGGGCGGAACAGGCGCGCAAAACGATTCGACTTATGGCCCCAACGCCGGCATCAACACCGGTGCCAAGAACCTGTACTACGGCTACAACCTGAATCCATTCAAGAACTGGTTGGCCACAGTTAACGCCCACTTCCAGCTGGCACCGGCATCGAGCATCGATGTCAGCCCCTACATGTGGTACGGCTTCGGCACCGGCGGCAATCAGCTGCAAACGCTGTCCGAGGGCAATGCCGGCAACCTGTTGGGCGGCGGCGTACGTGATATCAACGGCGACGGCGATACCAAGGACACCGTGTTTGTCTACGAAGGCACCCGCACCCGCACCTATCGTCCAGGCGTGACAATCAAGTACAACCAGCAAATCGATAACCATAAGCTGATGGTCGGCTACTGGTATGAGCGTGCACGTCATCAGCAAACCGGCCCGTACACCACGATCGACAACAACGGCAACGCTGCCGATGTCTGGCTCAACAATCCAGGTGCGTGGTTGAAAAACCAGGATGGCTCGTATGTGCAGTATCGCGATACGCTGACCATCAGCACCGGCAAATCGGCATTTGCACAAGACAGCATCAGCCTGATGCAGGACCAGTTGAACCTGCAGATCGGTGCGCGCTATTCCAGTATCGACCGCAACTTTACCAACAACCCAAGCCAGAGCTCGCCGGGCTTCTATACGTTGCAGAAATCGTATTCCGATCTGCTGCCTAGCTTCGGTGCGCGGTATCAACTGGATCAGGCGCAATCGGTGTTTTTCAATGCCGCCAAGAACTTCAAGGCGCCAGGCAATTTCTCCTATTTCAACCTGATCTCCGGCGGCAATTTCGTCAACGGCGTGTACACCGGCGGGACCGTACGTCCGGTACCAGTGGACAAGGAGACTTCCTGGAACTATGACCTTGGCTACCGTTATGCCGCCGACAAATGGACCTTCTCCGGCTCGCTGTTCTACATCAATTTCAAGAATCGCATCGCGACCTCTTACAACCAGGACACAAATAGCAATACCGATTACAACGTCGGCGATTCGACCTCCAAGGGTCTGGAGCTGGAATCCGGTTATTCAATCACCAAGAATCTGAGTCTGTATGGCTCGCTGTCTTACATCAAGAGCAAAATGGACAGCAACCTGCAGTACTCGGCGACGGCGACACTGCCAACCGGCGGCAAGGAATTTCCTGATACGCCGAACTGGCTGAGCGGCCTCAGCCTGCAATACGCGCAAGACAACTGGTACCTGTTCAGCCAGGCCAAATACACAGGCAAGCGTTACACCATGCTGGTCAACGATGACAGCATCGGCGGTTATACCTTGTTCAACGTCGGCGGCGGCTACACCTTGCCGTCGTCCACGTGGCTGAAGAATCCGACGCTCAAGTTCAACGTCAACAATATCTTTGACAAAAAATTCCTGAGCCTGAGCTCCGGCAGCGGCAGCCAGTTCACCACGAATGCCGTGGCGATCGGCAGCATCGCCGCAGCAACGCCGTCGTTCTATGTCAGCCCTCCACGTACCTTCAGCGTGTCGCTGATCGCGGATTTCTAACGCAACTTTAGCAACCCGGGCGGCGGACTCCGGCCCGCCGCTCCTTACACAAGGGACATCGAAAAGCCGCAGCAAACGCTGCAAGATCAGTAGCAGAAGTGACCACGACAAGGCACGGCCATGCCGCAGTAAGGTGATGAATAGCGCCGTGTCGAGGGCAGCATGCAGTAGTTTTTCGAAATCCCGACAAGTGCCTTCGTGCGCAGAGAGGTCAATATGAACATGCAATTATTCCACGAGCTCGCTTTCTACCTGATGTACGCCTGTGCCGCTTTGGCGCTATTCGTGATTGTAGAACGCGGGCTATTCTTCAACTACACCCTACGCCAGGCCATCGGGCTGGAAAAAGCCATGACCCACGCAGTCCAGCACGTCAAGGAACTGCCGGCAGAACTGACGGCGCGCGCCAGCCTGCCGCTCACCTTGGTATCCGACATCCTCGCCGAAAAACATC